>NZ_JBHTRF010000042.1:34070-73013 GCF_042796115.1 Kitasatospora sp. NPDC056446
CCACCCGGAGCAACCTGGCCAACGCCTATGCGAGGGCGGGTGACCTCGGCCGTGCCACCGGGCTGTTCGAGAGCGTCCTCGCCGACCGCGAGCGCGTCCTCGGTGGTGACCACCCGCAGACCCTGACCACCCGGAGCAACCTGGCCAACGCCTATGCGAGGGCGGGTGACCTCGGCCGTGCCACCGGGCTGTTCGAGAGCGTCCTCGCCGACCGCGAGCGCATCCTCGGCGGTGACCACCCGCAGACCCACAGCAGCCGCAACAACCTCGCCGAAATCTACGCGACGGCGGGCGCCCTCGACCGTGCCATCCCCCTGTTCGCCCGCGCCCTCGCCGCCATGGAGCGAGTTCATGGGCCCGGCCACCCCGACTCCTCCAAGGCCCGCAGGATCCTCGCCACGCTGGCGGTGGCGCTGACCGATCGGGGCCGCACGCTGCTGCCCGGCGACACCGCCGGGGCATGGCGCGACGCGGCCGCCGTGGTCGAGGCGATCGGTCCCCGCCTCGCCGGCGCCCCGTCCCTCTACGGACCGCTCCTGGCCCGCGCCTACCTCCTGGCCGCCGACGTCCTGGACGCTGACGGACAACCCGAAGCCGCCGACGAGTACCGCCGACGCGCCACCCGCAGGGCATAGGCGCCGAAGAGCACCGCGTGCGGGTCGCCCGGGCCCTCGGACGGTCGGCAAGGATGCCGCCCGGCCGGACCACGACCCAGCCCGGGGTGGCTGTTTCCCGTACGGGGTACCAGGTCGGGGACTAGGGTCGGTGGCACTTCCATGGCGTTTCGAGGGGGCTGGGGATGACGGGTATCGAGGTCGCGGTCGGCTACGTGTTCGCGTGGCTGGTAGGCAAGGTCGGGCGGGTGGCGGACCGGGCGGACGGGGAGGTGGACCGTGCGCTGGACGCGGGCATGGACCGGCTGCACACACTGGTCAGCGGCCGGATCGGGGCGGATCCGGCGTTGGAGCGGGCAGAGCAGGAGGCCGCGGCCGGACAGGACGAGCCCTCCGAACGCACCCGGCGCCGACTCGTGGACTCGCTGGAGGACGCGGCCGAACGCGACCCCGCGTTCGGCCGGGCCCTCCAGGACCTGGTCGACGAGCTGCGGGCGTCCGACCGTTCTCCCCGCCCGGCCGGCGGGCCGACGGTGAGCGGGAACACCTTCAACGGACCGACCGCGTTCCAGGTCGGCGACCACAACCGGCAGCACAACAAGTTCGGCAACTGACCGCGCCGCACGACACCTCCAACGGTCCGGCCGGTGCCCGGTCCGGCGACGACAGCCGGCAGCACAACCATGTGCACGGGGCGCCGACCGGACCACCGGCGGCGGTGCCGGCCGCAGGGGCGGGCCGCCGGACCGGGGGCGCTCAGGCCGGCAGGCGTAGGCGGAACAGTGCGCCGCCGCCGGGGGCGGCTTCGGCGGTGAGGGTGGCGCCGTGGGCGTGGGCGATCTGCCGGGCCATGGCGAGTCCGAGGCCGGAGCCGGGGAGGGCGCGGGCGGCCGAGGCGCGGTAGAAGCGGTCGAAGACGTACGGCAGGTCCTCGGCCGCGATGCCGGGGCCGTGGTCGCGGACGGTCAGTTCCAGTCCGGCGGTGAGCCGGACCTCGACGACGGCGCCGGGCGGGCTGAACTTGGCCGCGTTGTCCAGCAGGTTGGAGACCAGCCGGGCCAGCCGGGCCGGCACGCCGGGGACGGTGCGCTCGCCGGCGCCGTCGTCCAGGGTGAAGGTGACCGCCGGCCAGTGGCCGCGCGCGGTGTCCACGCAGTGCCCGACGAGCCGGCCGACCGCGACCTGTTCGAGCAGCGGCTGCGGCTCCTCGTCGCGGGCCAGCTCGATGAGGTCGTTCACCAGGCCGGTCACCTCGCGCAGCTGACGGTGCAGCCCGGCCGCCGCCCGGTCCCGCTGGCTCTCGGTCAACCGGTCGGCGCGGGCCAGTAGTTCGGCGTTGGTGCGCAGCGCGGTGAGCGGGGTGCGCAGTTCGTGCGAGGCGTCGGCGACGAGCCTGCGCTGGGCGGCCACGGACTGCTCCAGCTCGCCCAGCATGGTGTTGAAGCTCCCGGCCAGCCTGGTCAGTTCGTCCTCCCGGCGCCCGGGCGGCAGCTCGATCCGCAGCCCCGCGTCCCGGGTGTCGGCGATCCGCTCGGCGGTGCGGGTCAGCCGGGCGACCGGTGCGAGGCCGGTGCGGGCCACCGTGCGCCCCAGTACCGCGGCCAGCAGCACACCCGCCGCCGCGACGGCTGCCATCAGCGCGCCGGCCTGCCGCACGCCCTCCTGGACGCTGTCGGCGCGCAGCGCGACCTGGACGGCCTGGCGGGCGCCGGCCGGCGCCGTGATCATCGGGGTGGTGAGCATCCGGGCCGGGTGGCCGCCGATGGTGAGGTCGGTGAAGTAGCCGGCCCGCTGCCGGTCGGCGACCTGGCGGGTGGCCTGTGTGACGGGCAGCAGGTACGGCTCGCCCGGCGCCCGGCCGGGGTCGGCGGAGACGATCTGCGCGCAGGCCGGGGCGGCCAGGTAGTTGCACTCGCCGTAGACGACCTGCGGACCCTGGCCGCGGTGCTGCTGCTGCACCAGGGTGGCCTGCTGGGTGAGGTGCTGGTCCAGTTGGTGGTTGAGTTCGTAGCGGACGATGCTGAACGCGGCCGCGCTGATCCCGAGCGCCACGACGGCGACCGCGGCCGTGCAGGCGAGGGCGAGCCGGGTGCGCAGCGGGCGGCGGCGGCGCCAGCGGGCGTGCGTCCTCAAGCCCCGCGCCCTCGACTCCTGGGCTCTCGGCTCCCGCGCCCTCGACTCCTGGGCCCTCGACTCCCGTGCCCTCGACCCCTGCCTCCTCGAACCCCGCGCCCTCAAGCCCGGTCCAGCCGGTAGCCGACCCCGTGCACCGTGTGCACCAGCCGGTCCTCGCCGCCGGCCTCCAGCTTGCGGCGCAGGTAACCGACGTAGACGGCCAGCGAGTTGGAGTCGGGGCCGAAGTCGGCGCCCCACACCCGCTCCATGATCACCTCGCGCGGGAGCACCTGGCCGGGGTGGCGCAGCAACACCTCCAGCAGCGCGAACTCGGTGCGCGAGAACTCCAGCGGCCGCCCGCCTCTGCTCCCGGTCCGGGTGGCCGGGTCGACCTCCAGGTCGGCGAAGCGGTGGCCGGGCTTCTCGGCCGCCGGAGCGCTGCGCCGCAGCAGGGCGCGCAGCCGGGCGGTCAGCTCGTCCAGCGCGAACGGCTTGACCAGGTAGTCGTCGGCCCCCGCGTCGAGGCCGTCGACGCGCTCGCTCACCGAGTCGCGCGCGGTCAGCACCAGGATCGGGGTCCGGTCGCCCAGGGCCCGCAGCCGGCGGCAGACCGCCAGCCCGTCGAGCACGGGCATCAGCACGTCGAGCACCATCGCGTCGGGCTGCCAGCCGGCCACCTCGCTCAGCGCCGCCAGCCCGTCGGCGGCGCCGCGCACCTGGTAGCCCTCGACGGCCAGCCCGTCCTCCACGGCGGCCCGCACTTCCGGATCGTCGTCGACGACCAGCACCCTCTGCCCGTTGCTCATGCGGACAACCCTCTCAAACCGACTCTGAGAAGTCTCTTAGACGGCGTCGGCAGGCTCGACGGCATGCGGACAGAACACGGCAATCATGACAACCACGACCCGGCCCGCCCCCTGTCGGTGGTGATCGGCGCCGGCGGCACCGGCGGACACATCTACCCGGGCCTGGCGCTGGCCGAGGCGCTGCGCAGAGCCGACCCGCGGGCCGTGATCTCCTTCGTCGGGACCGAGCGCGGACTGGAGACCACCCTGATCCCGCAGGCCGGCTACCGGCTGCACACCGTCGACATGATCCCCTTCGACGCCTCCCTCGGCCCCCGCCGCTACCTGCTGCCCGCGGCGCTGCTGCGCTCCGGCCGGGACTGCCGGGAGATCCTGCGGGCCCAGGGCGCACAGGTGGCGGTCGGCATGGGCGGCTACCCGAGCGCGCCGGTGATCGTCGGCGCCAGGATGGCCGGGCTGCCGAGCGTGGTGCACGAGTCGAACGCGGTGCCCGGGCGGGCCAACCGCTTCGCCGCCCGGCTCACCCCGCACATCGCCCTCGCCTTCGACCGCACCCGCGAGCACCTGCCCGCCGGGCGGTCGGCGCAGACCGTCGGGATGCCGCTGGTCGGCGCCGTGGCCCGGCTGGACCGGGCGGCGCTGCGCGCCGAGGCCCGGCGGCACTTCGGCGTGCCGGAGGGCGCCCGGCTGCTGGTCTTCAACGGTGGCAGCCTCGGCGCCGCCCGGCTCACCGCGGCCGCCGTCGAGCTGGCCGGACGCTGGCGGCACCGCACCGACCGGCGGCTGCTGATCAAGACCGGCCCGGCCGCGCTGGCGCAGGTCCGGGCCGCGCTGGACGGCAACCCGACGGCGCACGCGGTCGCCTACCTGGACCGGATGGACCTGGCGTACGCGGCGGCCGACCTCATGGTGTGCCGCGCCGGCGCGGCCACGGTGGCCGAACTCTCCAGCCTCCGGATGCCCGCCGTGCTGGTGCCCTACCCGCACGCGCCGCACGACCACCAGACCCACAACGCACGCGTCCTCTCCGACGCCGGGGCCGGCCTGCTGCTGCCGGACGACGAGTGCACCGGCGAACGGCTGGCGGCGCTGGTGGAACCCCTGCTCGCCGACCCGGCCCGGCTGGCCGCGATGGCGCGGGCCGCCGAGCCGGGCGACCACGCGCGGGCCGCCGACCTGCTGGCCGCCAAGGTGCTCCGCGTCATCGGACGGACCCCGGCGGCCGAGCCGCCGCCCGCCACCGTCGCGTACGACCGCTGACCGTCGGCCACCCGACGGCCCGGGCCACCCGCCGGCCCGACCGTCCGACGGCCTGGCCACCCGACCGCCCGTCCTGAACACCCCCCCGAACACCCGGAGGACCCCATGACCCACCCGAACACCCCCGCCGGCCCGAACACCGATGCCGCCCCGAACACCGATGCGGCCCCGAACATCGAGGCCGGCCCGAACACCGGTGCCGCGCACCGGGACTGGACCGGCCGCACCGTCCTGGTCACCGGCGCCGAGGGCTTCATCGGCAGCACCCTGGTCGACCTGCTGGTCGCCCGCGGCGCCCGCGTCCGGGCCCTGGTGCACTACAAGCCGTACGCCGACCGCGGATACCTGGCCCGCTACCTGGCCGACCCCGACAGCGGCGTGGAGATGCTCGCCGGCGACGTCCGCGACCCCGGCCGGGTCCTGGACGCGGTCGCCGGCTGCGACACCGTCTTCCACCTCGCCGCGCTGATCGGCATCCCCTACAGCTACCAGGCCCCCGAGGCCTATGTGCAGACCAACGTGGTGGGCACCCACAACGTCGCCGCCGCCTGCCTGCGGCACGGCGCCCGCCTGGTGCACACCTCCACCAGCGAGGTGTACGGGACGGCGATCACCGCGCCCATCGACGAGCGGCACCCGCTGCAGCCGCAGTCCCCGTACTCCGCCTCGAAGATCGGCGCGGACATGATGGCGCTCTCCTACTGGCACACCTTCGAACTGCCCGTCTCGGTGGTCCGCCCGTTCAACACCTACGGCCCGCGCCAGTCGGCCCGCGCCGTGATCCCCACCATCCTGGCCCAACTCCACTCCGGCGCACGGGAGATCAGGCTCGGCTCGACGACCCCCACCCGCGACTTCACCTACGCGACCGACACCGCGGAGGGCTTCCTGGCCGTCGCCCGTGCCGACCGCGCGCTCGGCGAGACCGTCAACCTCGGCACCGGCAGCGAGGTGTCGATCGGCGACCTGGCCAAGGCCCTGATCGTCGCCTCCGGCCGGGACGCCGAGATCATCGTCGACCCGAGCCGGCTGCGCCCCGGCGGCAGCGAGGTCGAGCGGCTGCTCTCCGACAACCGCAAGGCACGCGAACTGGCGGGCTGGCAGCCGCAGGTGGGCCTGGACGAGGGCCTGCGCCGCACCTCCGACTGGGTCGCCGAGCACCTGCACCTGCTCTCCCCGGACCGCTACCAGGTCTGACGCCGGCACCCGAGGCGGGGGCGCCGGGGCACCGCGGGCCCGGACCGGTCCGGGCCCGCCCCCGCGCGCCTGGTCGTCCCCGCCTTCCCCGCCGGTCCTGACCGCCGTTGCCCGGGAGATCCGGCAGGGCTGCTGGATCTCCCGGAGGCCGAGGTCGGCGCCGGCTGCCTCGACTACTGTGACTGGGCATGATCGAATCCGAGATCGAGATCACCGACGGTCTGGTCCGCGCCCTGCTGCGGGAACAGCACCCCGACCTGGCCGACCTGCCCATCCGTGAGGTGGTGGGCGGCTGGGGCAACCGGATGTGGCGCCTCGGGGACGAGTTGACCGTCCGGATGCAGCGGATGGACACCTCCCCCGAGCCCCAGCTCAAGGAACGTCGCTGGCTGCCGCTGCTGGCTCCGCGCCTGCCGCTTCCGATCCCGACCCCGGTGCGCGACGGTGCACCGTCCGAGCGCTTCCCCAAGATCTGGACCGTCATGACCTGGGTCGACGGCACGCCGCTGGACCACAGCGCCATCACCCGCACCGACCACGCGGCCGACTCCCTGGCGGCCTTCCTCACCGCCCTGCACGTCGAGGCACCCGGCGACGCGCCCCCGGCCTCGGACTTCGGCGCCCACCCCAAGGACTGCACCCCCGGCTTCGAACACTTCCTCCATGCCGTCGACATCGCTCCCTTCTCCGAGGATCAAATCCGGGCGGTGTGGGACGACGCCGTCGCGGCCTCGGAATGGGAGGGTCCGCCGGTGTGGGTGCACGGGGACCTGCACCCCGCGAACGTCGTCGTCGCCGACGGCACTCTCACGGGTGTCGTCGACTTCGGCGCCCTCTTCGCCGGCGACCCCGCCTGGGACCTCGCAGCCGCCTGGCTGCTGCTCCCCGCAGGCGGAGCCGCACGCTTCTTCGACAGCTACGTGCGGCCGGACGAGGGGACGGTGCGGCGGGCGCGCGGGCTGGCGGTGGTGAAGAGCCTGTTCCTGATGCTGATGGGCCAGAACGGGGACCGTGGTCTGCCCGGCGGCAAGCCGGAGTGGGGGCCCGCGGGCCGGTCGGCACTCGATCGCATCCTGAAAGGCCTTTGAGGCTCACGCGAGCGCATCGGGCGAGGACGGTGTCGAGGCCGCTGTAGGTGAGGGGGCAGCCGTTCCGCGCGGTGGATCTTTAGGCCTGAAAGTCGCTATCCGAAACCGGTGATCAAACCATAGGAATGGCTTCACGGCCTGACCGGCCACCCCCGATCAGAAGGAGCCTCACCCATGATTCGCCTTCGTACCACCTGTATGGCCGTCGTCGGCGCCGCGGCGATGTTCGCCCTGGCCGCCGCGCCGGCCCAGGCCGCTCCGGGTGACGTCACGACCTCGTGCGGAAGCGTTCTCACCCCGGCCGGCTTCGTGGACGTGAGCTGGGGTTACAGCAGCAGTTGCGGCACGCAGAGCTTCAGCCCGAACATCAAGCAGATCAAGCAGCTCACCGGACTGCCCGTCGGCACCGTGGTCCAGGCCTGCTCGACCACCTACCCGCCCGCGGGCTGGGTCCAGACCGGTTCGTACTACACCAGCAGCTGCGTCGCCTGGTCGAACCCGAGCTTCAACAACAACGCCTGGCAGCTGAAGCGCGTCTCCTGATCCGGAGACTCCTGATCCGGCGTCTCCTGATCCGGAGACTCCGCCTGGATCCCTCGGTCGGGTGCCTGGCCCGAGGGCCCGACCGAGGGCGCCGGGACCGGACGCGTCGGTGCCGATCGGCATGACCGGTGGTCAGCGGCCGCTTCTTAAGGACCTCTTAGGAGCACTCCGTATCACTGTGCCATGCACATCGGAACTCCTACGTCATCCCTCGCGGGCCCGGCCCGCCGGCACGTTCCGCGCGCCGTCCTCGCTCTCGCCGTGGCCACCGCGCTGCTGTCCGGAACCGCGGCGAGCGCCACCGGCGGCCCCACCTCGCGGGTGCGGATCCATGACGGGCGCGTCGACGTGCCCGTACGTGGCGGCACCGCGAGCATCGATGCCGCCACGCTGCGGGCCGAGGCCCGGACCGGGGACGGGCGGACGGTCCTGCTCTCCGCTCCGGCCGCCCAGGGGCTCGGCAAGCCGAGCGACCCGGTCAGGACGGCGGACGGCGCCGGCTGGTCGTATCCGGAGAACGGCCTGCGGGCCGAAGTCCGCGCCGATCACGGCCGGTTGCTGGTCACCCTCACCGGCACCCCCACCGGCACCCCCACGGGCACCCTCGCCGGCACCGGCGGCGACACCACGGTGCGGTGGCCGGTGACCGCCACCGATCCGGCCGCCGCCGCGATCCAGTTCCCGCGCGGTGAGGGGCTGTCCGTTCCCGTCGACGACCCGTTCTGGAACTCCTCCGACGGGGCACTGGTCGGCGAGGAGCAGGAGCTGAGCTCGCAGCTGTCCATGCCGATGTGGGGCTACACGCTCCGCGCCGGCCGGGCCGGTGTCAGCTACATCGTCCCCACCGACATCGGCACGTCGCTGACGTTCGCCTCCCAGGACGGGCGGCTGCGGGCCACGGCCGAGCACGGGTTCGCCGCCGGGAACGGCACCGGCGCGTACACCGTGGCCTTCTCCCTCACCGACGGCTCCCCGGTGGCCCCGGCCGTGGACTACCGCAACTGGCTCGCCGAGCACGGGCAACTCGGCGCCCTGAGCGAGAAGATCAAGCAGAACCCGCAGACCGCGAAGCTGCTCGGAGCCTTCCACGCCTACGCCTGGGGCGGCGCCCGCCGGCCCGCCTACCTCGACCGGCTCAGGGAACTGGGCGTCTCCCGGCTCTGGCTCGGCTACGACTCGGACGACTCCCCGATGACGGGCGAGGACGTCAGGGCCGCCGAGGCCGCCGGCTACCTGGTCGGGCCGTACGACTCCTTCGCCAACGGCCAGGAGAAGATGGACGATCCGTCCCCCAACAGCGTCTGGCCGGACGACGTCTACCCCCGGTTCTGCGTGCTCAGGGCGGACGGAACGCCGCAGCCCGGCTTCCGCAAGAAGGGCTGCTACCTCAGCTCGCAGGCGTTCGAGCAGGCCGAGCCGCTGCGCCACTACCTGGCGGACCGTACCCGCTCGCTGGTCGCCAACGGGGCCGACAGCTACTTCCTCGACGTGGACGCGGCGGGCGAGCTCTTCCGGGACTTCGACCCCGGCCACCCGATGACCATGGACGAGGACCGTGCCAACCGGCTCGCCCGGATGCGCCGCCTGACGGACGGCTCGTACGACGCGTCCACGGGGCGGCACGCCCCGCTGGTGCTGGGCTCGGAGTCCGCCGGCTCCTGGGCCAACGAGGTGCTGGCCTTCGACCACGGCTCGGGAACCCCGGTGGACGGGCGGCTGTGGGCCATGGAGACCGGGCACTTCGACAACGGGCCGCAGGACCCCAAGGACGACGGCGCCTGGGGCGGATACACCCCGGAACAGGCCGCCGCCACCTTCTTCAAGCCGGTGCGGACCACGGACTTCAAGCCGGAGCACCAGGCCCGGGTGGCCGCCGCCCTGAAGGCGATGTACGACCCGCGGTACCGGGTGCCGCTGTACGAGACGGCGCTGCACGGTTCGCTGGTCAACGTCGAACGCTGGGAACTGCCCTTCGGCAAACTGCCGGAGCAGAAGACCACGCGCGCCCTGCTGGCGATGCTCTACAACACCCCGCTCAACTTCGTGCTCAGCGACCGGGACCCGCGCGACGCGCAGAACCTGCGCGAACTGGCCTCCCTGCAGCAGTACTTCGGCCCACTGCACCAGGCGGCCGGCACCCAGCCGCTGACCTCCTTCCGCTGGCTGACCGGCGACCACCTGGTGCAGCGGACCGTCTTCGGCGACGGCACGCTGACCGTCACCGCCAACTTCGGCACCACGGTCCACGACGGCCTGCCGGGCGGATGCGTGGACGCCGCCCTGCGCGGGCGGCCGGGCACGCAGCGGCTCTGCCCGGGTGACGTGGTCTCCGGCTGACGCACCGTCGGCGCCGTCAATCGAGCTCGACGACCAGCGAGGAGTAGGAGGGGATCATCACCTTCCGGGCGTAGCCGCGCGAGACGATCCGGTACGGACGGCCCGCCGCGCAGACCGCCGTGACCATCCGGCCGACCTCGGCCCGGGCGACGGGCGCGCCCAGGCACAGGTGCCGGCCGGCGCCGAACCAGAGCTGGCGCGAGCGCGGGTCGTACGGGCGGGCCAGGTCGAAACCGCCGGCCAGGTTGTCGGCGGCGTAGGTGACGAGGAGGATCCGCTCGTCCCGGCGCAGCCGGCGGCCGGCCACGGTCACGTCCGCGCTGACGTGCCTCCCGATCACCGGCGCGGGCGTGGTCACCCGCAGCCCCTCGCGGACCGCGTCGCCGACCAGCGCCGGGTCGGCGAGCAGTGGTTCCTGCTGCCCGGTGTCGTGGATCAGCGCGACCGTACGGGCCATCGCGCTGGAGGCGGTCTCGGTGCCCGCGACGAGCAGCAGCGAGGCGAGGCCGGTGGCCTCCTCCACGGTGATCCCCGCGTCCCGGCAGCGGCCGAGCAGGGTGTCGGGCGCGGCACCGGCGTACGCCTCCGGGACCCCGCCGGTCAGTGACCTGACGATCTCCTTCGCCGCTTCGATCCGCTCCGGCGGCAGGTGGGTCGAGGCGGCCGTGTCGAGTGCCAGCGCGGCCAGCCGCTCGCCCGCGGCGAAGGTCTCCAGGTAGGTGGAGTCCGGGCTGTCCGGGGGGAGCCGAAGGCCCAGCAGGTCGGCCATCAGGCGGCCGACGACGAGCCGGGCGGCCGCGGCCACGTCGACCCGCTCCCCGGCGGTGAGGCGCGCCGTGACGTCGGCGTAGACCGGCCCGGCGGCCCGTTCGACCAGGGCGGCGGAGTTCTCCTCGGTGAACAGGTCCCGGGCGCGCCGGCGCAGGTCCGCGTGGCCGGCGCCGTCGAACAGCCGGGTGACGTACGGCCCGAGGACCTGTTCCCAGAGGTGGCCGACGCCGCCCTCGCCGAGCAGGGTGAAGTGTTCGTGGTCGTTGAGTACGGCCCGGATGACGGTGGGGTCGCTCGCCACCCAGCCCAGTCGGGGCACCCGTCGGATCGGTCCGAAGGGCCGTGCCATGGTGATCCTGGTCAGCGCCCACAGGGCGGGCCGGCTGGCCCACAGCAGTCCGCTCTCGTGCCGTTCCGCCGTTGTCGCGCCCATCCCCGCCCGGCCCATCCCCGCCCCCACTGCCGCCCCGAATATCCGTGCGAGGAACCGTACCGCGGCAGGCCAGGTCAGGGATCATCGTATGATCAGGCGGCTCGGGGGAGGCTTGAGCACGTGTCGGAGGGCAGTGGGCAGTTGGTCGGGCAAGGCGGCGGGGCGCGCGCGGTGATCGCCGCGGTGGCGGTGCACCTACCGGAGGAAACGCTCACCTCGCGCGAGGTGGAGCAGCGGATCACCGACAGCGGCCCCTACCGGCCGCGCCCCGGGCTGATCGAGGCGGTCACCGGAATCGCCGTACGCCACGTCGCCCCCGACGACTGGCAGGCCTCCGACCTGGCCGCGGCAGCCGCCCGGAAGCTGCTGGCCGACGCCGGCCTCGACGCGCGGGACCTCGACCTGCTGATCTTCGCCAGCGCCTCGCAGGACATGGTCGAGCCCGCCACCGCGCACATCCTGGCGTCGAAGATCGGGGCGTCCTGCCCGGTGTTCGACGTCAAGAACGCCTGCAACAGCGTGCTCAACGCCATCCAGGTCGCCGAGGCGCTGATCGCCGGCCGGCAGTACCGCAGGGTCCTGGTCTGCACCGGGGAGGTGCCGTCGCGGGCGATCCGCTGGTCGGTCCGGGACCGGGGCCAGTTCGCCGAGTCGTTCCCCGGCTACACCATGTCCGACAGCGGCGCGGCCGTGCTGCTGGAGGCGGGGAGGACGGGGGAGGCGGGGGAGCCGCCGGCCGGGATCTTCCACCGGGCCTTCACCGCCGACTCCTCGGCCTGGGAGGTCGGCACCCTGCCGGGCGGCGGCACCGCGTACCCGAGGGACCCGGAGGCGACCTACTTCCGGATGGACGGCGCACGGCTGCACGCGGCCTTCGAGGCACTCGGCCCCGAGCTGATCCTCCAGGCGCTGGCCGAACACGGCCTGACCTGGGCGGACTTCACAGTGGTGGCGGTGCACCAGGTGACCGTGCCACTGCTGGACGCGTTCCTCGGCAGAACCGGCCTGACCTCGGGGCCGCTGGTGCCGGTGCTGCCCGAGCACGGCAACCTCGCCTCGGCCTCGCTGCCGTTCCAGCTCGCCCGGGCGTGGGAGCAGGGCCGCTGCGGGCCGGGCGACCGGGTGGCGCTGATCGGCCTGGCCGGTGGGGTGTCCCTCGGCGTCGTCTTCGCGCGGCTGTGAGCGCGGCTGTGAGCGCGGTCGTGAGCGCTGTCGCCGGTTCGACCGTGCGTGCGGTCGCAGTTTCGACCGTGCGTGTGATCGCGGTCTCGACCGTGGGTTCGACCGTGGGCCCGATCGCGGGCCCGACTGTGAGGGAGCACCAGTGACCGACCTGTGGGTGGTCGTGCCGGCCTACAACGAGGAGGCCTCGCTGCCGGCCACGCTGCGCGCGCTGGCCGAGCAGACCGACACGGACTTCGAGTGCGTGGTGGTGGACAACTCCTCGACCGACCGGACCGCCGAGGTGGTCCGGGAGTTCGCCGTCACTGTCGGCTTCCCGCTGCACCTGGTCACCGAGGCGCGCAAGGGCACCGGCGCGGCCGCCGACACCGGGATGCGCTTCGCGATCGACGGCGGCGCCCGGTACCTGGCCCGCACCGACGCCGACTGCCTCCCGGTACCCGGCTGGACCGCCGCCGCCCGCCGCGGCCTGGCCGGCGGGCTGGAACTGGTCACCGGCCGGCTCCTGCCGCGCACCGACGAGTTCCGGCTCAAGCTGTGGGAGAGCCGGCTGCTGCCGGCGGTGGTCGCGCTGGCGGCCCGGTTCGGCAGGTTGCGGCCCGGCAACCGCGACCCGCGCTACCTCGGCCCGTACCTGATGTGCCCCGGCTGCAACCTGGCCATCACCGCCGACCTCTACGAGCGCAGCGGCGGCTTCCCGCGCACCGCGATCGAGGAGGTCCACGAGGACCGCGCCCTGGTCAACCGGGTGCGCGAGCTCACCACCGCCTACGGGCAGGTCCCGGGCATGCGCGTCTACGGCTCGGTGCGGCGGCTGCGCGCGTTCGGGCTGCGCAACACACTGGCCTGGTACGCGGACCACCGCTACCGGCCCGACGTGGTCGACATCCGATGAGGCGCCAGGAGCACGCCTGGGAGCGGCGGGTGCAGCTGGCCGCCCACCCGTTGGCGTACCCCTTCATCGCCGCCGTGACCCGGAGCGGCCCCGCCGTACGGGTGCCGGGGGTCGGCGTCGTGGTCGGCGATCCGGAGCTGGCCCGGCAGGTGCTGCTCGACCACGAGGGGTTCCGCAAGGACGGCCCCGGGTCCTCGGGCGCGCTGTGGACGCCGGTCCTGGGGCCGTCCGTGCTGCTGAACATGGAGGGCGAGGAGCACCGGGAGCTGCGGGCCGCGCTGGCCGGCCTGTTCACCCGGGCCCAGGCCACGGAGTTGTGCACCCGGGTGCTCGCGCCGGTGCTGCGCGAGGCCGCCGACCGGCTGCGCGCGGGCGGCGCGGTGGACCTGGTCGCACTGACCAGGACCGCGGCCGGCACGGTGATCGGCGAACTGCTGGGGGTGGCCGACACCGCGGGCGCCGAGGTGTTCGAGCGGGGCGAGCGGATCGTCCGGATGGTCGGGCTGCGGACCAGGGAACTGACCCCGCGCCAGGTCGCGAAGGCCAGGTCGGTGCTGGCCGGCCTGGTGGCGGCGGCCGGCGAGGCGTACGACCGCGCGGAGGCGGGCTCGATGATGGGGCGGCTGCGCGCCCACGGGCTCGACCGGGAGCAGGCGCTCGGGCTGGCGGCGGCGTTCCTCCTCACCGGGACGGAGACGGTGGGGACGACGGTGCCCCGGATCTTCGCGCTCTGGCACGACTCCGGGCTGCTGCCCGCGCTGCGGGCCGACCTGGAGGCAGGCGGTGCGGCCGTCGACGCGGCCATCGACGAGGCGATGCGGGTGATCACCCCGAGCCCGGCGATGCTGCGCCGCGCCGCCCGGCCGGGCCGACTGGGCACGACGACGGTGCGCGAGGGGGACCGGGTGGTCATCGCCACCGCGCGGTGCGACGCGGCCGCCGGGCCGTTCGACCGGGCCGCGGCACTGGGCCGGTGCCCGGCGCACGACCCCAAGCGCCTGTGGTTCGGCGCCGGACCGCACTACTGCATCGGCGCGCCGCTCGCGCTGGCCGAGATCCGGGTGCTGATGCGGGCGCTCCTCACGGCAGGGGCCGAACGCGTCGTGCGGCGGCGGGTCAAGCGGCGGGTGCTGATCCCGACCTACGCGCGGCTGGAGGTGGCCGCCGGACGGTCCGCCGGCCCCCCGAACCCCGTACACCACGCGAAGCCGGAGGTGACCGCGCCGTGAACGGCACGCCGAACCCTGAAGGCGCCGAACCGGCCGGACAGGCCGACGAGGCGGGACCGGCCGGACCAGCCGGACCAGCCGGACCAGCCGGACCGTCCGGACTGGCCGGACTGGCCGGCCGGATCGCGGACCATGCGCGCCGCACACCCGACGCGGCCGCCCTGCTCGACGCGCACGGCACGCTCACCTACGCCGAACTCGCCCGGCGGATCGCCGCCACCGCGAGCGGACTGCGCGCCGCGGGCATGTCCGCCGGTGACACCGTGCTGTTCGCGGTCCGCCCCGGCAGGGACGCCCTGGTGCTCGGCCTGGCCGTCATGACGGTGGGCGCCGCCGTGGTGGTGGCCGACCCGGGCGCGGGCGCCGAGCTCGACGCCGCGCGCGGACGGCTCGTCACCGAGCGCCTCACCGCGCCGCGCTGGCTGGCCGCCGAGTCCTGGCTCTGCGCGCTCGCCGCCCGCAAGGCGGGACGCACACTGCTGCGCCGCCTCGGCCTGAACCTGCCCGCGCTCTCCGACCCGACCCTGCGCCTGCTCCACACCGGCCCGCGCCTCCCGGGCCTGCCCCCGAACGCGCTCTCCGCCGCCCCGCTGGCCCACACCGCGCCTGCGCCCGAGTCCGCGCCCGAGTCCGCGCCCGATCCCGAGCCCGCGCCCGAGCCCCCGTCCGCAGGTGACCCGGACCGCCCGGCGCTGGTCGTGTTCACCTCCGGCACCACCGCCCGCCCCCGGGCGGTGGTGCACAGCCAGGCCACACTGCTCGCCGGAGCCGACCTGCTCGGCGAAAGCCTGGGCCTGGCCACCGCCCCCGGCCCGGTGGTCGTGCACTCCGAACAGCTGATGATCGCCTTCGCCTTCCTCGCCGCCGGCGCCACCTGGTCGATGGCGCCGCTCCCCGTGCGACCGAAGCGGTTCCTGCGGGACCTGCGGCGCCGCCGGGCCAGCCACACCTTCGGCACCCCGGCCGCCCTGGCCCGCGTGCTCGCCGCCGGCAACCTCCCCGACACCCTGGGCACGGTGCTGCTCGGCGCCGCCCCCGTACCGCCCCCGATCCTGCGCCGCCTGCGGAACGCGCTCCCCTCGGCCCGGATCGCCGTGATCTACGGCGCCACCGAGATGCTGCCGATCGCCGTGGCAGAGGCCGAGGAGAAGCTCGACCACGCGCCCCTCGGCGACCTGGCCGGCCACCCCCTGCCCGGGGTCACGGCCCGCCTCGACGACGAGGGCGCACTCCTGCTGCGCGGCCCCCACCTGGCGATCGGCTACCTCGGCGACGGACCGATCGGCGAGCTCGACACCGGCGACCGGGCCAGGATCGACGCCGAAGGCCGGATCGTCCTGCTCGGCCGGACCAAGGACATGCTGATCCGCGGCTCCTTCAACCTCTACCCCGGCCTGTACGAACCCGCGATAGCCGCTCTCCCGGGCGTCGCCGAAGCCGTCATCGTCGGCGTCCCCGACCCGCTGACCGCCGACGAGGCGGTGGTGCTGGCCGTGTGCCCGGACGGCTCGGTCCCGGAGCCGGAACTCCTCCGCTCCCTGCGGCGCGAACTGCCCCGCACGATCGACCACGCTGCCCTGCCCGACCGGATCCACTGCCTTCCGGCGATCCCCCGACGGGGACGGACCGAGAAACCCGACCGCGAACGACTCCGCGAACAACTCCGCGACCGGCTCCGCGCACCGCTCGCGAAGGAGACGCCGTGATCACCGTCGTCACCGGGGCCAGCGGCTTCGTCGGCAGCGCCCTGTGCCGCGCGGCGCGGGCAGCCGGCCACCAGGTACTGGCACTGGGGCGGCGCCGCACCGTCCCCGCCGAGCTGACCGGCGGCGCTCCCTACCTCCCCTGGGACCTGGCGGACCCCTCGGCCCGGCCGGCCCTCCCCGCCGCCTTCACCCGCCCCGACGCGGTGATCCACTGCGCGGGCCTGGCCACCGACTGGGCCCGCCCCGAGGCGTTCCACCGCGGCAACGTGCTGACCACCAGGGGCGTGCTGGCCGCGTTCCCCGGGACGGCGCGCTTCGTCCACCTGTCGACCGCCAGCGTCTACGACCCGCGCCGGCCGACCGTCATGGCCCGGGAGGACGAGGCCGACGCGGTCCGCCACACCGACGCCTACGGGCGCTCCAAGGCGCTGGCGGAGGCGTGGGTCCGCCGGCTCCGCCCCGACGCGGTGGTCCTGCGACCGCACGCCGTCTACGGCCCCGGGGACACCACACTGCTGCCGCGCGTCCTCCAGGCGGTGCGCCCGACCCCGTTCGGGCCCAAGCTGTTCGCCATCGGCGACGGCCGGCAGCGGCTGAGCCTGACCAGCGTGGCGAACCTGGTCGACGCCTGCCTGCTCGCCGCCGAGGGCCGCACCTCCGGCACCTTCAACATCACCGACCGGCACCCGGTCGTACTCGACGACGTGCTGCGCCAGGTCCTGACCGCCCACGACCTCCCGGCCGAACCCGTCTACCTCCCGCTCGCCCTCGCCCTCCCCCTGGCCCGCACCGCCGAACTCGCGGCCCGCACCACCCGATCCGCCCGCCGCCCCCGCCTCACCGTCTACGCCGCCCGCCACCTGGCCCACGAACGCACCCTCGACCTCACGGCCGCCCGCACCCACCTGCGCTACCGACCGGCACCGACGGACCTGGGCCCCGCCCTGCACCGGGCCTGACGCCGACCCTCCGTGCTGTTCCGCCGGCCTGTCGAGGCCCTCGGCCCGTCCGCCGGAGCACCGGACCACCGGACCACCGGACCACCGGGCCGGAGCGACGAGTTCGACCCGGTCGGCCCGCCCGCACGCCCTCGGTCCGGGTGCCGGCGCCCCTCCTAGATTTCTGGGATGGGCCCGCATCCACCCCCGGGGCAAGAATCGGCGGTGACCGAACACCCCCAGGACCACCCCGAAGGGATGTGCCGCTGATGGCCCGTATCTCGCGTTCGCTCGCAGTCCTCGCGGTCGCCGCGACCGCCGTGCTCGGCGGACTCGCCGCCGCCCCCGCCGCGTTCGCCGATGCCGGGGAGCCTCCCGCCTCCAGGAAGTGCGACGTGGAGTACACGGTCGCGTACTACAACTACAAGCAGCTCGGCTACCCGGAGCTGGAGGCCCTGCTGCACGCGGAGAAGACCTACAACCTGTGCAGGGTGACCGACTGACCCTGCGACCTCGGACGTGCGGCCTCCGGGCCGCGGTCCGACCCCGGCCCGCAACCGAGGTCGGACTCCGTCACCGAGCCCCGCTCGGCCGGACGAACACCCTCCCGGCCACGTGCCCCCGTACGTGGTCGGGAGGCCTGTGGCCGACGGGAGCCATGCGCGAGCCGGACGGCACCGCCGGTGGCGAGCTGCCCCGGGGCGCCCGCGCGCTGCGCCGGTCACTCCGTCCCTCATCCCGCGGGTTCACCTGGTGGCCCTCCCGGCCCGACTGTCGCAGGCCGCGAGGCCGGCGCGACAATGGCACCGGGGAGGGCCTTGCCGGTACGGCGAGGACAGTGCGTCCGGAGGGGGACGGGATGTCCACACAGACGAAGAGTGCGCTGCAGAGTGTCGATCCGCCTGCGAAGAACAGTTTCGAGTACTGGCGGGACATGCTGGCGAAGACACGGGAGTGCGAGACGACCAGTGCTCACGCGGACAGCTTCGAGGCGGAGTTGCGGCGGTCGGAGCTGGGGCCGGTGGCGCTGGTGGGATCGTCGTTCCCGTCGGCACGGTTCCGGCGCACCGAGCGGATGATCCGACGTTCGGACCAGGAGCTCTACTACCTGACGCTGCTGACCGCCGGAACCCACGGGCTCAGGCGCGGACGGGACCAGGCGGAGACGTTCGGCGTCGGGGACCTCGCCCTCATCGACAGCTCCACCCCGCACGACGTACGGATGATCGGGGACCGAGCCCCGGACGGGGACGGTCCGCGAGTCGCCGCCGTGGGCGTCAACCTGCCCGCCTCGCTGCTGCCGGTGGCGCCGCACCGGCTCCGCGACCTGCTCGGGCGCCGGCTCTCCGGCCGGGAGGGAACGGGTGCGGTGCTGGCCGACTTCCTGCTCAACCTGGACCGTCAGGCCGCCGCCCTCCAGCCCGCCGAGGCGTCCCGGCTCGGCACGATCGTCGTCGACCTGGTGTCGGCGTGGATCGCCGGTGAACTCGACGCCGGGAACACGCTGCCCGAACAGGCCCGGCAGCACACCCTGGTCGAGACCGTCCGGGCGTTCATCCGGCACAACCTGCACGACCCCGGACTGACCCCGCCCGTGGTCGCCGCCGCCCACCACATCTCCGTCAGCCACCTGCACCGCCTCTTCACCCGCCACACCCAGGGCGAGACCGTCGCCGCGTACATCCGCCGCCAACGCCTCGACAAGGCCCACCGCGAACTCGCCGACCCCGCCCTACAGGCCCTGCCCGTCCACGCCATCGCCACCCGCTGCGGCATCCCCGACCCCTCCGACTTCAGCCGCGCGTTCAAAGCGGCCCACGGCCTCTCCCCACGCGAACACCGCCACCGCCACCGGACCCGGCCCGGGCCGGCGGGTGAGGAGACCCAGAGCACAGAGCCGGAGACTCTGCGCGTATTCCCTCACCGGAGTGCCGATCTAACGTGAGACCCGCACGGGGAACGCCTCTCCCGCACAAAGGACTTGGGGCCGTCGCACCTGGAACCGGGAGCGCGCACGGCCGTGCGGAGGCCGTCGAACTCCTCCAGCCCGAAGTCCCCGTGCATTCAGATCAGATCAGATCAGGCATACCGGGAGGTCATCAATGAAGAGGGCAATCGCCACATTCGCCACCACGGGGCTCCTGACCGTGGCCACCCTGGTCGGAACCGCCGCCAGTGCCGGCGCGGCGACCCCGGTCGCGGCGTCGGCACAGGCCGTCTCGTTCAACCCCATCGGTTCCGACGGCCCGTTCAACTCCCTTCAGGAGTGCACGAACTACGTGGCGTCGCACGGCAGGCTGGGCGTCTGGGACTGTGAGAGCGCCCTGGGCCACTGGTGGTCCCTCAGCCCGTGGACGTTCGGCCAGAACGCCGTCGACACCTGGGGCCCGTTCGGCTCCGCCCAGGAGTGCATCTCCTGGGTGGGGAGCGTCAACAAGTTGGGCGTCTTCGACTGCGAGGCCGCCCTGGGCAAGTGGTACGCGTTCGCCCCGTGACGGTCCGGGGCCCAGGCCACCCGCCGGCCCCTACCGGTGAGTGAACGCCCTGCCGCATAGCCCGGTACGGGCGGGCCATTCCCACGCCTGGCCCGCCCGTACCCTCCCGCCGAGTGCCCCAGACACCGCTCCGGGGCACTCGGCGGCGCATCCGGACCCATGACGCCCGGCCGCATCCCCAGGCCCCGGCAGGCCCTCAGGGTGCCTGCCGGGGCCTGTCCCATGCCCTCCTCACCCCGAGCGTGGACCAGAGGCGCGCGCCGCAACCGAGACTGCCCTCGATCCCGAGGAGCCTCGAATGCCATACGGTATGGCCGGGTTCCTGCTCGAACTCCTACGCAACTGCACGGTGGGGCAGCGAATCGTCTCGTCCTCGTGTGATCGCCAACGAAGGAGCAACCGATGCGACCGATTGTCCTCTTCGACCTGGACGGCCTTCTGATCGACTCCGAGCCGATCTGGGACGCGGCAAAGCGTGAAGTGTTCGGTCCGCTCGGCCTGCACCTCACACCGGAGATGCAGGCGGCGACGCGCGGGCTGCGGCAAAGGGACATGGTGGCCTACTGGTTCGATCGGGCCACCATTCAAGCCGACCCCGACGACGTCGAGCAGCAGATCGTGGCCGCCGTGTGCCGTGGGCTGGAGGGAGTGGCGTTGAAACCCGGCGCCGAACACGCCGTCGCGGCGTGCGCGCGTGCATCGAGGGCGATGGCCGTCGTGTCATCTTCGCCGGAGTCGGTGATTCGGCATGCGCTCGCGAGCACGGGCCTTGACCGATCCTTCGATGCCGTGTTTTCGGCCGAAGACGACGACCACGGCAAGCCCCACCCGGGCGCCTATCTCCGCGCAGCCGCCGCCCTCGGCGCGTCACCCGACGAATGCGTCGTGATCGAGGACTCGCTCAACGGCGTCCTCGCCGGCATGTCAGCCCGGATGACGGTCGTCGCCGTTCCCGAGGCCGCTGATCGCCACGATCCTCGCTTTGCGATTGCGACTCTGGTACTGGACTCCCTCAAGGATCTCGATACCTCCGTATTCGGCGCGTACGTGTCCGGGGGGAGCCGGGACGCCACGTGGGCATCGCGTGCTGCGGATCCTCGACCGTTCCGCGAACCGGATCGTGCGGTATGACGCCCTCGATCGTGGGTTCGGGCCTTCACGGGCGAAGGCCCGAACCCACCCCGGGAGGGTTGACGCTCGTCGCCGGGCCGGCCGGCGGCTCTTGAGCATCGTCATCGGCCACAGCACCACCTGCTCATGCACGGCGGACAGCGTCTCGTAGTCGCGCACCAGGCGCCGCGAGCGCATCAGCCGGCTCGGCGTGCGTCGCCCCCACAGTCCCGCACTGACCCGACAGCCGGCCACGGCTTCAGGCCTCGGGGTGCAGGACGGCCTCGGCGATCTGTTGCACGCGTTCCATGGTGATGCCCGTGCGCTGGTCGACCGCGAGCGGGTGGTCGGTCGGTTCCAGTTCGATGAAGGGCCGTTCACCCACGGGGCGTGTGTGAACCATGGTCTTCAGGTTGATCGTCGACGGCGAGTACAGGGGCAGGTCCGTCGACAGCCAACCGAAGTACGCGGGCTCCGACTCGCGGCCGGGGGTTTCCCACAGCTCGCCGGCCCGCTCGAAGTTCTTCTCGCTGAGCGAGACCCACACACCCCAGGAGAAGGCCTCGTCCCGGCCGATGACGGGCAGCTCGATCAGGCCTCGCACGAAGAAGGCCTCGTCCTGGATCACGCACTGGTCGGACGAGAGGACACAGCCCGGGGCCCGTTCCATGTCCGGCTGCCAGTAGGCAGGCGCCGGGCTGGAGAAGTTCATGGGTATCTCTTCGTGGCGTTCGCCGCAGCAGGTGCAGGTGAATCCAAGATCGGCTGACATGGGGCAGAGACTACAGATCCGTTCCCCGCGTCCTACCGCGCGGCCTCGGCCGGCGGGCTGATCCGGTGGCGTACGAGGTCGACGGCGACGATCCGGACGCGGGTCTCCGGTCCTTCGCCGACGGGCTTCCCCGGCGCCGGGCCGGAGGGGGTGCGTCAATTCGGTGGCGTCCCGGTTCTGGTGTCGACCATCCTGGGTGGATGGCCGACCGTGCGAACTTCGTCGTTGTCCGCGAGAGCGGTGAGTACGAGCTGTACCTGTCCCGGTTCGGGGCGGTGGGGCTCGACCTCGACCTGCTGGCGGGGCCGGCGGGGGCGCTCTCGATGGTCCGGGGCCTGCGAGCGGACGACTGGTGGCTGGACGATGCGCTCTGTCAGGGGGCGGCGCTGCTCGACCTCGGCCGGAAGGTTCTGATGCTGTTCGCCTGGGAGGGGCCGAGTACCGTGATGCGGTACCGGGCCGCGACGCTGGAGCTGCTGCGGGAGGCATGGGCGGGCTGGGACGTGCGGTGGGTCTACGACGGCCCCGCGGAGTTGCGGACGTATCTGGGGCTGGACCCGGAGAAGGTGCGTGACCGCGCGGGCGACACCCTGGTCGGGCACTTGATCGACCCGGGGGACGAGGAGTTGACGGACCCGGAGCCGATGGCCGTGGTGGTCACCGTCGGGTCGGACCGCTGCTACGTGGTGGCGAACGTCTCCGATCATCCGATTCGGGAGGGCACCGCATTGCTCGACCGGCTGGCGGGCGGCCCGCGGCACGATGTGTGCCGGGCGCCGGCCGAGGGCGGGGTCCACGTCGATCCGCTACGGCGCAGGGTGGGCTGGTGGACGCTCGGGGCGTCGGCGCAGGCGTACGAGATGCCGCGGAGGTGGCCGGGGTGGACGGTGGAGTTCTGGCAGGACCGCTGGGACGAGCATGTGCGAGCGAGCCATGGACGTTTCGACCCGCCGCCCGTCGAGGGTGGTCGTGCCCTGGCCGAGGTACGCGCGATGGCCGACCGCGGGCGGGACAGCTGAAGGCGCCCGTGGAGTACCCGGTCAAGTCCCGCCCGGGGCCGGGTACCCGAGAACGAGGTCTCGGGTACCCAGCAGGCGAGTGGCACGGGAACGTGCACGGTGAGGGCGGGCGCGCCCCTCACCGGCCGGGCCGTGGCGCCCACCGAGGCGGGGGTGTTACGCCAGGGTGGCGAGGGGGATGTCGATGTAGGACTCGTTGCCCTTGGGGGAGGTGATCTCGAGGGCGGCGGGGACGGTGTTCTCGTCCGCGAAGAACGGGTCGTAGCTGTCGATGATCAGCTGCAGCCGGCGGCCCTTGGCGAGGACGTAGTGGGCGGGCTGCAGGCGGAAGGTCACCGTGGCGGTCTGCTGGTCGGTGAGGGTGTAGGGGGCGTGGGTGATGATCGCGGCGCGGCCGGTCGCCGGGTCGCAGTCCAGCAGGTAGGCGGTGAGGGTGGCGTTCTTCGTCTGCGGCCTCACGGTGAGCCGGGCCTCCAGGTCGCCCTGGACGCGCATCGGTTGCTCCAGCGGCGCCGTGGTCCAGACGGCGGCGACGTCGCGCTTGATCTCGGCGGTCTTGTAGACGTGCGGAAGGCCGACCCGTTCCATCAGGCCGGTCTGGACGAGCTTCGGTGCGACGACGATCCCGGTGTCCGGACCGGCGGCCTGGACGGAGTGGGTCCAGCCGGGCTGCGGCTGGCCCTGCGCCATCGGCGCGTCCTGCTTCCCGGCGGGCACGGCGCCGAGGTGGAAGCGCTGCTTGGGGAGGGCGTAGTCCGCCCAGTCGGTGTGGGTGAGATCGGACAGCAGGTTGTGCATGTACTCCGAGCGGATGCCGAACTGCGGCGCGGCGCCGTCGCCGGCGTTGCCGCCGAGGTGGTGGTCCATCCACCGGTAGGTCATCTCGGTGGGCTTGGAGATCCCGCCGAACAGGCCGGGCAGCTCGCTGTTGCCGTGGTCGCCGATCTGTACCAGCAGCGACTTGGGCCCCTGCAGCTTGGTGAAGAGGTCGACGACGGCGGGTACGGAGAAGATGGTCTCGTGCCAGGAGGTGGTCATCAGGATCGGCAGCGCGCGGTCGTTGTAGGCATTCAGCTGCTGGATCGGCGAGCGGAGCTCGGCGAATGCCTTGACCTCCTCGTCGATGACGTTGTCGCGGATCTTCTTGATGATCTTCTGGAACTCCGGCGAGCAGCGCTCCTCGTGGAACAGGGCGACGAGCGCCTCGAACGCCTTGGTGTGCCGGGTACCGTTCTCGAACAGCGAGGTGAACAGGTCGCCCCAGGCACTGCTGCCCGCCACGGCCTTGACCCGCGGGTCCCGCGCCGCCAGCAGCAGGCCGGTACCGGCACCGTAGGAGGCACCGAAGCATCCGATCCGGTCCGCGTCGACGCCCTCCAGCCCGGCGAGGAAGTCGAGGATCGCGACTCCGTCGGCGACGTCCTGGGGGCCGGCGACCTGGATCTCGCCCTCGGAGCGGGCCAGGCCGCGCTGGCTGTAGGCCAGGACGGCGTAGCCGCCCAGCGTCCAGCGCGGGATCATGCCGAGGTAGGCGAGTCGGCCGAGGTCGTTCAACGGTGCGGGCATGACGATCGTGGGACAGGTCTGGTTCGGCGCGAGGTTGCGCGGCATGCTCAGCCCGGCGTCGATCCGGGTGCCGTCCGCCATGGCGATCTGGAACTCCCGGTACTCGGCGATCTCCGCCTGCACCTCGTAGGTGTCGGCAAGACCCCACTGGTCGAGCCTGCCGATCCGGCGCGGCGACGGGTCGAGCAGCGCCTCGCGGATCGCGTCCAGCCTGGCGACGTCGTCGGGGCTGAGGGCGAACGGGTTCTCGGGGGATCCGTTGACCGGCATGGATGGTTCCGCCTTCCGTGGCAGTACATCTGATGATCTTTCATGCACATGTTCGTCCCGGCGTGATCATCCCCGGCAAGCAATCCACACCATTCACTCGAATGAGTGACCGATGGCTGGTGAAACCCCGGATGGAACGATCCCGCGCGTACAAGGAACGACGCCCGGATCGGCCGCGCCGCGCGCCGAGCGGTCCCAGCCGCGTGCCGAGCAGGCCCGGCCGCGTGCCGCCCGCCTGCGGTGACGTGGTACGGGCTGTCACCCGGCGGACCGCCGGGCCCGGTTCGCGGTGGCGTGTACGGAGCCGAGCAGGCTGAGGGCCTCGGCGCTGGGGCTGCCGGGTTCGGCGTGGTAGATGATCAACTGCTGCCCAGGGGCGTCCCGGACATCGAACGCGTGGTGGGTGAGGGTCAGGGCGCCGACGTCCGGGTGGTGGAAGTCGACGTCAACGAGATCGTCGTACGACCGGCGGCGAGCGCCCAGTGACGGGCAGGGAACCGCGATGCCGGACAGTCGGTGCGCGCCGCCGGGCGGACTCCTCGAAGCGCGTGGACCCGTCCGTACGCCGCGGTCTGAGGACATATCGGATGCATGCCGGTGCGCACGTCCGCGGTTCGGGCTCCGGAGGTTCCGAGGGCCGGGGTGGCCTCCTCCGGGGCGGGTCGTCCGCCCGCAGACGACCGGCTGATGTGATATCAGCCACACTCGCACCGCCGGTTGCCATCCGCTTTACGTTCGCAATACCGGAACTTTCAGGTCGAATTCGCGACGCGAGGTCCCGGGCGGACCCGGGGGCCGTGCGAAATGATCTGGCTATCCGCAGAGGATTGGGCCTAGCCTGCCCGCCATGTCCCAGAACACGAACACCCCCGGTTTCCCCGGGCAGTCGGCCGCTCCGGCCGGCGACTCCGCCAAGGTCCAGCGTCAGGTGCGGCAGCAGGCCGGCGTCGGACCGGTCCTTGGCGGTGGCGGCACCCTCTTCTCCGAGCCCGTCCTGGTGGTGAACCAGAAGGCCAAGCTGATCGAGCTGACCAACGAGTACACGGTCTTCGACCAGCAGGGCGCCACGCTGGGCTCGGTGGTCCAGGTCGGTCAGGGCGCTCTGCGCAAGGCCATCCGGCTGCTCACCTCCCTCGACCAGTACCTGACCCACAAGTTGGAGATCCGTGACGCGCAGGGCACCCCGGTCCTGCTGCTGACCCGCCCGGCGAAGCTCATCAAGTCGCGGGTGATCGTGCAGCGTCCGGACGGCCAGGAGGTCGGCCAGATCATCCAGCAGAACGCCATCGGGAAGATCAACTTCGCGCTGGAGGTCGGCGGCCGGAAGGTCGGCGCCATCAAGGCGGAGAACTGGCGGGCCTGGAACTTCTCGATCGTCGACGAGACGGACACCGAGGTCGCCCGGATCACCAAGACCTGGGAAGGCCTGGCGAAGACGATGTTCACCACGGCCGACAACTACGTGCTCCAGATCCACCGCCCGCTCGCCGACCCGCTGCTCAGCCTCGTCGTGGCGACCGCGCTGACCGTGGACACGGCGCTGAAGCAGGACGCCCGCGGCCTCGGGTAACCGCGAACCGCGCGCTGTCCGGAGCCCCGCCCCCGACCGGGAGGCTTTCGGGCAGTACCGCCAGGACGTGCTCCGGGACCGGGCCGCGTACCCGCCGGCCGCGACCTGGGGGCCGACATCCAGCCGTGCGCGTTCTGGACGTCGTCGGCCGGCGAACCGGCCACCGTGGTGGACGACGACGTCGACGCGCCGATCGTTCGGAATCAGTGGGACCCGCGGACGACGCCGACCATGGCGCAGGGGATGCGCCGGGCGCCGCACGGTTCGCGGATGGTCACGGTGGCCGGTGGTGAGGGTCGCGGGGTGGTGGTGAACGGCCCGTCCTGCGCCGACACGGCCGTCACGCGGCACCTCACCACGGGCCGGCTGCCCGCCAGGGACCTGACCTGCGGCGGTCGGGTACCGCAGGCGTGGCGAAGCCCCGCCGGAGCCCAAGGGGGCCCGGCGGGGCTTCGTGCTGCGTGGGGGCGGCGGGTTTCGGGGTCGTCGGGCGCCGCTGGGGCTCCGGCGGGCGCCGGCGGGGCGCAGGCCGGGTGTCGGTCCCGGCGCTCGGGGCGGGTCAGGAGCGGGCGGCGTCGATCTTGCCCTGGAGGGCGGTGAGCAGGGCCTTGAGGATGCCGGCGGTGCCCTCGTCGGTCAGCTCGCCCTGCTCGTCGAAGCGCTCGTGGGAGCGGAAGGCGACCAGCTCGGGCTTGACCACCACGTCGCTGTCGGTCCAGACGAAGACCTGGCGCAGCGCCAGCTGGGCGCGGACGGAGCCGAAGTTGGTGGGCGCGGCGCCCATGATCGCGGTGGGCTTGCGGTGCAGCGGCAGGCCCTCGGTCTTGCTCCAGTCGGTGCTCAGCCAGTCCAGGGCGTTCTTCAGGACGCCGGGGATCGAGTAGTTGAACTCCGGGGTGGCGATCAGCAGGCCGTCCGCCTCCAGCACCTTGCGGCGCAGCTCCTCGACGACGGCGGGGCGCACACCCGGGTGGTCGAGGTCGTAGTCGTAGGGCGGGATCTCGCGCAGGCCGTCGTAGATCTCGATCTCCATGCCGGCCGGGTCGAGCTTGCGGGCGGCGCGCAGCAGCGCGGTGTTGTGCGAGTCGGCGCGCAGCGAGCCGGAGATGGCGAAGACCTTGGACGCGCTCATGGCGGTGCTCCTTGCGGTGTGGGTGTGGGTGTGGGTGTGCCCGGTGCCGGGCCGGCGGGTCGGCGGTCGTTCCGACGCCGAGAAATCTAAACCGTTCAGTTCAATGCGTCAACCAGACAGTTCAGTCTTGACTCTGAACTGAATCGTGTAGTTCAGTTCTCGGCATGACGACGACTCAGCCCGCCGCGGCCCAGGCCGCCCCCGTCCGCTCGACCACCACCGTCATCGATCCCGTGCACACCTTCGAGGGCGCCGGCTTCCCCGTCCGCCGCCCGTTCCCGGTGGCCGAACTCCCGATGCTCGACCCGTTCCTGATGGTCGACCAGACCGGTCCGCTGCTGCTCGCCCCCGGCGAGGCCAAGGGCGCCCCCGCCCACCCGCACCGCGGGTTCGAGGCGGTCTCCTACCTCATCGAGGGCTCGATGGACTGGGCCGACTCGACCGGCCGGCGCGGCACCAGCGTCGCCGGCGAGGTCGAGTGGCTCACCGCCGGCGCCGGCATCGTCCACTCCAACGAGCCGACCGCCGAACTGCTCGCCCACGGCGGCCGCCAGCACATGCTCCAGATCTGGGTGAACCTGCCCGCCCGGCTGAAGGACCTCCCGGCCCGCAGCCAGAACCAGGGGCCCGACACCATTCCGGTGGTGCACACCGAGGACGGCAGCCGGGTCAAGGTGATCGCGGGCCGCAGCCACGGCGTGGCCGGACCCTTCGAAACCCACCTGCCGGTCCTCCTCGCGCACGCCGTCCTGCCCGCCGGCGGGCGGGCCGAGTTCACCGTGCCGGCCGGTCACAACGCCGCCGTCTACGTGCTCTCCGGCGCCGTCGAACTGCCCGACGCGCCGCTCGCCGACGGCCAACTCGCGGTGCTGGCACACGACGGCGAGCGGATCGCCGTCGCCGCGCCGGACGGCCCGGCCGAGGTGCTGGTCCTGGCCGGCGAGCCGATCGGCGAGCCGGTGGCCCGCGGCGGCCCGTTCGTGATGAACACCGCAGCCGAGCTCCGGCAGGCCCAACTCGACTTCTCGAACGGCAAGTTCGGGAGGATCCCGGCATGAGCCCGGGAGCGCTGGACACGGCGGCGGGGGCGGACACGCTCCCGGTGGAGCCGCCGGAGGGCAGGACCGGCCGGGGCGTACAGGGGTCGCTCCGGACGGGCCTGCTGCTCGCGGCGGTCGCCGCCCCGGGGGCGGCCGGACTCTCCAGCCCGAGCCTCGTCCTGCCCGCCATCGCGCGGGAGCTGCACACCGGCCCCGGCGCCGCCGCCTGGCTGATGAGCGGCTACGGGCTCGGCATGATGCTCGGCACCCCGCTGCTCACCGGCACCGCCGGGCGGCGCGGCCCCCGGGCGCTGCTGCTCGCCTCCGCGGGGGCGCTGCTGCTCGGCGTGCTGGTCACGCTCGCCGCCGGAACGGCCCTCGGCCCGCTGGTCGCCGGGCGCGCCCTGCAGGCGGTCGGTGCGGCCGGGTTCAACGTGGCCGCCTTCCAACTCGCCGCGCGCCAACCGGACGGACGCGCCTCCGGGGTCGTCGCGATCGGCAGTGCGGCGGGCGGCACCGCCGGCCTGTTCATCGGCGTGGCGGTGGCGGCCGGGCTGGGCTGGCGGGCCTGCCTGGTGCTGCCGGTGCTGACCCTGGCGGTGCTGCCGGCCGCACTGCGCGGGTGCGCCGGGCCGTCGGCGGGCCCGGCGGCCGGACCGGCAGTCGGATCGGCAGTCGGATCGGCGGCCGGGACCGGACCGGAGCCGGCGCGGGGCGCGTGGGCGGCGAGCCGCTCGTTCCTCGGCCTGGACGCCCTCGCGGTGCCGCGCTTCCGGGCCGTCGCGGCGGTGATGCTGGTCCTGGCGACCGTCAACTTCGGCCTGGTCTACGGCGCGCCGCGGCGGGCCGCCGCGCTGACCGGATGGAGCGCCGTCCAGACCGGCGCCGCCGGCTCGCTCGCCGCCCTGACCGGCGCGCTGCTCTCCTGGTCGCTGGTGCGCGCCGCGCCCCGGCTGGGCCTGCGGCGGACCGCCGGCCTGCTGCTCGGCGTCTCGTTCGCCGCGCTCGCGCTCGCCGCGTTCGGCCCCTGGGCGCCGCTGGTGCTCCTGGGCGCCGGGGCCGGCGCCTGCGTCAACGCGGGCGGCCAGGGCGTCCTGACCGGCGCCGCCGCCGAGGCCGTGGCGCCGCAGCGGCGGCCGGAGGCGATCGGGCTGTTCAACCTGGTCTTCCTGCTCGGTGCGGCGCTCGGCCCGCAACTGGCGGCGTACGTCGCCTCGCTGCCGCACTGACCGGACGCCAGGCGCACCTACCGAGCCCGGATGCCGGAGGCCAGGCGCACCTACCGGGCCCGGATGCCGGACGCCAGGTGAACCAACCGAACCGTTCAGTTTCCTATACTGGCCCGTACCGTCTCCCCCCGAGCACCCGAGGAGAACCCCCGATGGCCGCCGACAGCCCCCAGCCGACCGACGAGTTCGGCATCCCGATCATCCCGGGGCCGACCGACGCCGCCCAGCGACGCCGGCAGGCGATCATCGACGCCGCACTCGCCGAGTTCCTCAAGGAGGGCTATTCGGCCGCCTCGATGGACGCCATCACCGCCCGCTCCGGCGTCTCCAAGGCGACCATCTACAAGCACTTCGGCAACAAGGAACGGCTCTTCCTCGCGGTGATCGGCGGCATACTGCCCACCACCTACGAGGACCTCAAGCCGTGGAACTCCACCATCGCCGAGGCCGACGACCTGCGCTCCGCGCTGATCACCCTCACCCTCGACTGGACCCGCATCCTGCTGCGCCCCGACATCATGTCGCTGCGCCGCCTGGTGATCGGCGAGATCGACCGCTTCCCCCAGCTGGGCCAGCTCTGGTACCGGGTCAGCTACGACATGAACAACGGCCCGCTGATCGAGGCCTTCGCCGAACTGGACAGCCGCGGCGTGCTCGCCGTGGAGGATCCGGCGCTGGCTGTGCAGCAGCTGGTCGCCTGCACGGTGGGCGTGCCTCAGCTGGTGCGGACGTTCAGCCCGGAGGCCGAACTGGACGAGGCCGGGATGCACCGGATGGTCAGCTCCGGGGTCGACCTGTTCCTGGCGCGGTACGCGCGGGAGCAGTGACCCCGGCGCCGACCCCGGCGACGGCGGGCCCGGCATCCGGGGCCGCCGTTACCGCCGGTCCCACGACCGCCGGTCCCACGACTGCCGGTCCCACGACCGCCGGAACGCCGGCCGTCGGTGCCGCGTCCCGCCCGCGCCCGCGCCGGCGCCGCCGCACCCCGGCCACCAGCAGCAGCACCGCCGTCCATGCGCCGGTGCAGAGCACCTGGCTGCGGCTGCCCGGGTCCACCAGCATGAACACCAGCACCCCGGCCATCGCCGCCAGCGCCAGGTACCCCAGGTACGGGAAGCCCCGCATCGGGGCCGCCCTCGGCACCCCGAGCTCCTGCCCCCGTTCCTGCCCCTGCCGCCGCCCCCGTCCGTGCAGCCGCAGGTGGGACGCGGCGATCAGGATCCAGACCACCAGGATCGCCGTCCCGATCGAGTTCAGCAGGAACGGGAAGACGGTCTGCGGCCACAGCAGGCTGAGCACCACCGACGCGAAGCCGAACGCGGCCGAGGCGAGCACGGCGCGGCCGGTCCCGACTGCGCCGCCGGTCCCGACGGCGCCCTGCCCGCCCTGCCCGCCCCGGCCGCGCCGGGTCAGCAGGCGCGGGGCGTCGCCGCGGGCGGCGAGGGCGTGCAGCATCCGCGAGGAGCCGTAGATGTTGGCGTTCATCGCCGACAACAGGGCCACCAGCACGACGGCGTTCATCAACTGCTCCGCGCCCGGCACCCCGATCCGGCCGATCGCCGCCGCGTACGGGCCGCCGGCGACCGCCGGGTCGTCCCACGGCACCACGGCGACGATCACCGCCATCGAGCCGATGTAGAACAGCGCCACCCGCCACAGCACCGTGCGCACCGCCCGGCGCACCGCGGCCACCGGGTCGTCGCACTCGGCGGCGGCGATGGTCACCGTCTCCAGCCCGCCGTACGCGAACACTGCCGCGACGGTGCCCACCGCGACCCCGTGCCAGCCGTGCGGCAGCAGTCCGCCGTGCGCGGTCAGGCTCTCTGCGGCCGGAGTCCGGCCGGTGAGCACGGCGGCGGCGCCCAGCAGGATGAACGCGCAGATCGAGGCCGCCTTCACCCCGGCGAACCAGAACTCCAGCTCGCCGAAGTGCCGGACGCCCGCCAGGTTCGTCCCGGTGAACAGCGCCATGAACGCCGCCACCCACACCCAGGCGGGCACCTGCGGCAGCCATCCCGCCACGATCCGGGACGCCCCGATCGCCTCCGCGGCCACGCTCACCACCAGCAGCGCCCAGTACATCCAGCCGGCCAGCAGCCCGGCCCACGGCCCCCAGGCGCGGGCGGCGTGCGCGGAGAACGACCCGGAGCCGGGGCGGGCGGCCGACATCTCGCCGAGCATCCGCATGACCAGCACGGTCAGCACCCCGGCCACCACGTACGACACCACGATCCCGGGCCCCGCCGCGGCGATCCCGACGCCGGAGCCGACGAACAGCCCGGCCCCGATCGCACCACCCAGCGCGATCATGGCGATGTGGCGCTGTCTCAGCCCACGACTGACCGACCGGTCCTCGGACATCACGGCTCCCCCCGTTGTGATCCAACCGGGGGAGATCTTGGCCCCGACTCCCCGTCGCGATCAAGTCCCCCGGCCGACCCGTTGTGATGCGGAGGCGGGTGGTGGCGGGCGGAGGCGGGCGGGGGCGGGTGGTGGCGATGACGGTCCGGCGGATGTCGGCGGATGCCGGCGGTGCGGGAGGTTCGCACGCCGGTGCGCTGACGCCCGTACGGCGTGATGCGCTGCGTCAGAAGTGGAAGCGGAGCCGGATCACCAGGCAGTCCCCCGGCAGGGTCTCCAGGTAGTCGTCAGCGAACCGGTGGTAGCTGCCGAACCGGCCGAGTTCCCGGCCCCAGTCGTCGACGGTGCCGTCGATCCACTGACCGTCCAGGAGCAGCAGGTAGTCCGTCGGGATGACCAGTTCCGTCTCACGGCGGACGAACTCCGCCTCGTCGCCCCGGAAGTGGTGGAGCGGGTCGGTCAGGCGCGGGAAGAGGCCGCAGACCTCGGGCGAGCTGTCGGCCGCGCTGATCAGCGGCTGCTCGAAGTAGTCGGCACGGGCTCGGGCGACGGGGTAGCCGACGAGGTCCTGGCGAGCGCGTTCGACAAAGGTGTCGAACGGCAGGGCCGGCGGGAAGTCCGCGGCGAACGTCTCCCATGCCCGCCGGCGTTCGGCGGCGCGCGCGGCCACGGGGGCCCGGGCGGCGTCGAAGTCGAGGAGGGCACGCGGGCCGCCGTCCCACCGCGAGGGGATCCGCTGCCGGGGGGTGCCGTTCGGCAGGACCGGGTTGAAGATCAGGCGGGGGTCCGCCTCGTCGGCGGGGGCGACGGGGAATCCGTCGCCGTCGTGCCCGCCGTAGATGTGCCAGGCATCCCATTTGCCCTGCCAGGCGGGGCCGCCGGGCTGCCGCACGTAGTCGTAGTCGTAGGGGGCCATGGCGGCCCCGATCGCCGCCGTGACCTCATCGGGCGGGGTCGGGGGGAGGCAGACGGTCAGGAGATCACGAGCCATGGTGCGCGCCTAAGGGGATGAGTGCGTGAGGTCTGGAGGCCGAAGGATACGACCCGGTGATCCTACTGACGCAGGTCTGCTGAGGAAGGGCAGGGGAGGGGCGAAGGAGGGCCGGGGGAAGTGCCGGAGGGGATGCGGTCGGCCCCGGGCCGGCCCGCGCCGATGCGGCGGCGGGCCGGCCCGGGGCCGGGATCCGGCGGTTCAGCCGGTCCGACTGCTGTGACCTGCTACGCGATCGGCACGTAGGGGTTGGTGATCCTCTCGCGTGTACCGCTGAAGTCCAACGGATCGAAGATGTTCTGGAGGGTCAGGTCGATTCCGTCCTGCCAGCCGTAGTCCTGGATGTCGTCCTTGGCCTGCATCGCCGTCAGCGGCGCCGTGATGATGCCGAGCACCGGAATCCGGCTGAGGGCCCCGAGTCGGCTTCCGCTCCTGGGCGCCCGCGGCTTCGGAGCCGCCGCCGGCGGCTTCGGCGGGGTGACGCTGACCTTCACCGAAGCACGGCTGTCGAACGACCCGTCCGCGGTGATGATCCGGACGTTCTGGTTCCCGGCGAAGTGGTCGGCGATGTCCTTGGCCAGGGCGGCGTTCTCCGCGACGAGGACGACGCCTCCGGCCTGCGCCTTCCCTCTGACGTCCATCTTGTTGTTGATCGTCCCGATGGCACCCTCGAGGCTCTTCCCGCCGGTCGCGTCCATCGTCTCGACGCTGACGATCTTGCCGTTGCGCCAGGTGACCTTGATGAAGTCGGCCGTGGTGCCGATCGGCACGCTGTTCCCGTTCACATCCGCGATGGTGTTCTTCTGGAGGATCGGATTGTCCTCGTCCTGCAGCAGGTACCGCACGCCGCTGCCCGACTTCGACCCGTCGTACCAGTTGCCGGACTTCTTCAGGTCGTCGTTGATGGCGCGGTAGGCGATGCCCTCGTTGGGGTTGGCGAACTTCTCGGTCTCGGCCAGCACGTGAGGCACGCCGTAGCCGTCCCAGATGACGTTCTTGCCGTCCTGGACACCCTGGGTGTTGGCGTTCGTCGGCTTGATGTGGTTGCCGGCGCAGTCGTCCGCGTGCTCCCGGCAGTAGTTGCGCTCGTCGGGGTCGAACAGTCCGCTCGGGTCGCTGCGGTTGAGCGGGCTGCTGTGGGCGTAGGTGTAGCCGTTGAGCGACTGCGGGTCGGCCTCGGCGAAGACCGGGTCGATGCTGATGAACCGGCCGGTGGCGGGGTCGTAGTCACGGGCCCCGAGGTGGACGAGCCCGGTGGGCTCGTCGGTGCCGCCGACGAAGCCGCGGCTGCCCGCCCAGGTGGCCGGGGCCGCGCCGCGTGCCGAGCCGAACGGGGTGGTCCGGCGGACGCCGGCCGCCCCGGTGACGGCGTCGATGTTGAGCGTCGCCGTGCCGTGGTGGTCGCCGACCTGGAACGTGACCTTGTTGTCGTCGGTGCGCAGCGCGGTCGCCCCGCCCAGCTGGTAGTAGCGGACCGCGGTGGGCTTGGCCGCGCCCTTGACCAGGGTGAGCTCGGTGTTGCCGAGGCTGAGGGTCCACTTCTCGCCGGCCGGGTCGGCCGTGTCGAGGTTGTGCGTGAGGAGGCGGTTGCCGATCGCGTCGTACAGGTAGTCGGTGGTCCTCGTCGTGGTGCCGGTGGTGCCGCCGACCGTGGTCTTCACGGTGTCGGCGACCTTGTCCAGCTTCCCCTCGGAGTTCCAGACCAGCACCTGGTCGCTGGTCCGGTTGCCGGAGGGCTTCAGGTGGCGGCCGACGGTGTTGCCGGACGCGTCGTACTCGTAGGTCTCGACGGCCGGGGTGCCGACCGAGCCCACGGTCGAGCTGGTGCTGTCCAGGGTGTGCGGACGGGTGCCGGTCGCCGCCGGGTACCCGTAGCCGGTCGTGGTGTCGAGGGTGGGGTTGCCCTTCGGGTCGTGCCGGGTCTCACCCGCCCGGGTGCCGTTGGTGTTGTAGGTCCAGCTGTTCCAGTACGGGGCCGGGCCGCCGAGGGACGCACCGTCGGGGGCCGACGGGCAACTGGTTCCGGAGGGCGTGAACGCCTCGGTGAGGCGGACCTGGTAGTCGTACTGGAAGCACTGCCGGTCGACGCCCGCGGACGTGCTGTCGGTCAGCGCGGTGATGTTGCCGGCCTGGTCGTAGGTGTAGGCGGCGGCCCGCAGTGCGCCGGTGACGCCGTACTCGTCGGTGCGGCTGGAGGCGAGGCGCTGGGTGCCCCACTCGTAGGAGTTGGTGACGTAGACGTCCTTGCCCGGGGTGCCGTTGCTCAGGGTGGACTGCAGCGGCTTGCCGGTGAGGCTGAAGGTCTGGGCGGTCTGGTAGCTGGTGAGGCCGGAGACCGCCGTCGCGCGGTGGAGCTGGTCGTAGGTGAAGGCCAGCGACTCGGCGGGCAGGTTGCCCGCCGCCGGGTAGGAGACGGACTGGGGCAGGCCGTCGAGCCGGTAGATCGCGCCGGTGACGTAGCTGCCGGCGAGTGCCTCCTGGCCGGGGACGGACGGGATGGTGACCGTGGAGCGGGTCGCGCGGCCCAGCGGGTCGTAGAGCGAGTTGGTGGTCTTGTACTGGTAGGTGGTGCCGTTGACCGTGGCGTAGCGGGTCGTGGAGGAGAGCATCCCCTTGTTGCCCGTCGGGTCCCACACCGTGGAGGTCATCAGCGGACCGGTGACGGAGCCGTCGTGGGTCTCCACCGGCCGGGACAGGTTGTCGTAGACGGTGGCGACGGTCCTGCCGCGGCCGTCGGTGGTGCTGACCAGCTCCGCGCGGTCATTGAAGACCTTGACGGTGGTGCCGGAGTCCGGGTCGACGGCCTTGGTCTGCCAGCCGCGCTGGTTGTACAGCCAGGTCCACACGGTGCCGGCCGGGTCGGTCAGCTTGGTGAGGTGGCCGGCCGGATCGTAGGCGTAGCCGGTGGCGTCGTAGCCGGTGAGGGTCCGGTCCTTGTACTGGCGGACCTCGGTGGTGTGCCCGGCCGCGTCCGCGATGGTCGTGGTCGGGACCGCTCCGATGGGCGGGACGACGGTGACCCGGTCGCCGTTGTACTCGGTGGTCGTGGTGGAGAGCGGGACGCCGACCCCGTTGCCGGCCAGCACCGTGGACGTCACCACGCGGCCGAGGCCGTCGAAGGTCTTCGCGGTCTGGGTCTCGACGCCGGTGGCGTCCTCGACCTTGAACAGGGTCGTGGTCGGGGCGCCGGTGGCGTAGTACGGCGTGTAGGCGAGGGCGGCCTGGCCGCGTTCGTCGTAGAAGTTGTCGCTGAGGATGCGGCCGCCGTTGTCACCGGGTGCCTGGGTCTGGCGCACCCGGCCCAGGCCGTCGTACAGCGTGTAGGTGGTGTCCTGGGAGCCGTCGGCGTTCAGGGTGAGCGACGAGACGGAGGTGATCTTGCCGTCGGCGATGTCGTAGGCGAACTGGTGGTTGGGTGACTGGCCGGTGCTCTTCGAGCGGTTGGGCAGCCAGACCTTCGTAATCCGGCCGAGGCCGTCGTACTGCAGGTCGGTGCGGCGGTTGTTGGCGTCGATCGTGTCGGCGTTCAGGCCGCGGACGGGCTCGTAGTCGGTCGTGACGGTGTGCGCGGTGGCGGTGTTGCCGACGACGGACGGGGCGCCGGTGGTCTTCGACTGCGTCGGCCGGCCGGTCGCCGGGGTGTAGGCCGTGGTCGTGGTCCTGGCGAGCGGGGTCGCCGTGCTGACCGGCGCGGTGGCCCCGGTGAGGTCGTAGACCGTGCTGACGGCGAGTTCGGTGCTGGTCAGCGTCCGCCCGTAGCCGTCGAAGGCGGAGGTGTTGCCGAGGTAGGTGGCGCTGTTGCCGGTGCGGGACTTGAGCGTCTCCGTCCGCGTGACGTCGCCCTTGGTGGGGGCGGCGCCGTGGGCCTGGCCGTCGAAACTCACCCGGGTGTCGGCCAGGACGGCCGAGGTGCCGTCAGGCTGGGTGTCCCGGTTGACGTTCGCCGAGCAGTTCGCGGCGACGGTCTCGGTGCGGATCGCGGCCGCCAGGATCCAGGCCGGGGCGTTGTCCGCGTAGGTGATCCGGGTGCACTTGTCGTCAGCGGCGTTCGCGACATCACCCAGGTCCTCGGACTGGGTGGTGCGGCCGTAGCCGTCGACGGTGGTGCTGCTGCGGGTCTCGCGCCAGGAGTTCCCGGCGCCCTTGTCCAGCGAGGTGAAGGAGCGCCGGACCGACGTGCCGGTCAGGTTGGCGGTGGTGGTGCCCCAGTCGCGGACGCGCTTGGCGGTCTCCTTCTTCCACGGGGTGCTGACGGTCTTGCCGAGGATGACGCCGCCGGGCTTGTCGTACTGCTCGGTGCGGTACTCGTAGCCGGCCCACGCGTTGTCGTCGGTGATCGTGGTGCCCTGGCCGTCGTCGACGGTGACGGCGCGCTTGCCGTTCTTGTCGGCGGGGTTGTTGCGGTCCTGGTCCATGCCGCGCAGGAAGTAGTGGTCGGCCTGGGTGGCCATGCCGGTGACGCCGCCGGTCTCCACCCGGGTGCGGGCGTAGCCGCGCCACTGGGACCAGGTCTTGAGCTTCTCCCGGGTCAGTCCGTCCTCGTCGTCGAAGTGCCAGGCGGCGTCGCCGAGGTAGGTGTAGTGGGTGACCGAGTCGGGCGCGCCGCCGGTGCGGTCGGTGGCGATGACCGCGTCGACGACGTACTTGTTGAACCACTCCGTGGTCACCGGCACGTCGTTGGTCGGCTGGTACATCTGCGGGAAGCAGCGGGTGGTGTTGGTCTGCGGGGTGGGCAGGTTGTTCCAGTCGCACGCGGCGGCCGAGTAGTTGACGTCGATCTGGCCGCCGAGCTCGTCGGTGACGGTGCCCAGGCGCTGCTTGATGAACGGCATGCGGCCGTCGCCGACCTTGTCGAGCCGGTTGGCGAGCTGCTTGTAGGCGAAGGTGGTCTTCGGCAGGGCGACGGAGGGGGTGGCGGAGGTGCCGGTGTGCTTGATCGAGTCCAGCAGGAGCTGGTAGTCGAAGTCGGCGGTGCCCCACTTGTGGGTCAGGTCCCAGGTGTCGACGGTGGCGTAACTGCCGTCGGCCTGGAGGGTCTTGGCCGCGATCTGGGTGAGGCGGGTGCGGGTGAAGAAGGTCGGCGAGTACTGGCCGGTGCAGTCGGTGCCGTCCTTGCAGTTCTGGTCCCACGGGGTGTCGTACCAGTACTGCCGGTTGGTGTCGATCTTCGCCGGGTCGCAGAGTGCGGCGTTGCCTTCGAGGCAGCGTTCGGCGGTGGAGAAGTCGACGCGGCCCATCGGCTTGACGGTGGCCGAGTAGAGGTCGCCCTGCTGCTGGCCGTACTCGATGTGGTCCAGTCGGCCCCCGCGGATGTAGGGGGTGCGGTCGCTCGCCTTGAGGTTGCGGCCGTAGTTGTTGGTCTCGGGGGTGTACCAGTAGGTGATGTCGTTGCCGTGGGTGTCGACCACCAGGTCGAGGTTCCACCGCCAGCCCTGCTGGCACCAGGAGGACGCGAAGTCCGCGCCGTTGCAGGGCTCCCCGGCGTTGTTGCCGAACACCGGGACGGTGTAGACGGACTTGGTCTCCGGCTTGCCGGCCGACCAGTTCGGCAGGCGGTTGTAGCCGAAGTAGTAGGAGGTGCCGTCGGTGGTGGTGGCGCGGAAGTACTCGCCGTCGTTGTCACCGTTACCGCGAGCGATGTCCCGCAGCCTGGTGACCTTGGTGTTGTCGTCGCCCTCGATGCGCCACTCGTCGTCGGAGACCGGGATCAGCTCGCCGGAGTGCCCGCCGAAGCTGATGGTGGCGTTGTCCGTCCCCCAGCACAGGTCCCCGGGCTCGGAACCGTTGGACTTCGGGGCGCCGTCGTCGGCGCAAGGCTTGTAGCTGCGCTCCACGAAGCCGGGCGAGAGGTCGAAGCCGTCGCCCGCCCAGGAGGCCTGGTTGTTGCTGTTGGACGTGCGGCCGTCGATCCGGCCCGAGCTGTACGACAGCCCGAGCTTGGGGGTCAGTCCGCCGGGTACCGCAGTGAGCGGAATGTCGTACGACCAGCTGAACGAGCCGCTGTTCAGGGCCGTCGACCAGGTCGAGGCGGAGGACAGCGGGGTCGCCTTGTAGTTGCCGCTCGGGCCGGCGCTGCCGGTCGTGGCGGCCAGCACCATCGCACCCGGAGCCGCTGCCAGCCGCATCGACCCGGCCGGGGCCGTGGTCAGCGCGTCGGCGGCCACCGTCTGGTGTTCGGCGTCGTTGCCGCCCGGCAGCGGGGTCTGCACCCGGCACTCGGGCAGGTCCGGGGTGGTCAGCGCGCACTCCGGCAGGCGCACCAGCTTCAGGCGCG
>NZ_JBHTRF010000043.1:0-71156 GCF_042796115.1 Kitasatospora sp. NPDC056446
GGAGGTCGGTCCTGATGGGGTGTTGTCGGGGTTGATCGGTCGGGTGTCGTCGGGGGTTTCGGCGGTGGCGTTGGGTCGTCGTGCGGGTGACGAGGAGCGGACGTTGGTGGCCGGGGTGGGTGAGTTGTTCTCGGCCGGGGTTGCGGTGGATTGGGAGGCGTTCTTCGGGGGGCGGGGTGCGCGTCCTACCGCGTTGCCGACGTACGCCTTCGACCACCGGCACTACTGGCGCGGACGACAGAGCGGCCCCGACCGCTCCGCCACCGGACACCCGATCCTCGGCTCGGCGGTCGAGGACCCGGAGAGCGGACGCGTCACGCTCACCGGGCGGTTCGGCGCGGACCTGCCGCGCACCGGGGTCTGGATCGAGCTGGCCCTGCGCGCCGCCGACGAGGTCGACTGCACCACCGTGGACACCCTGGTGATCGACGCGGCCGTACCGCCGGAGCACACCGGCGCCACCCACCTCCAGGTCGTCGTCGACCCGCCTGGTGACGACGGCCGCCGCGCGGTCCGCATCCACGGGCGGGCCGGCGAGGACCGGGCCTGGACCCGCTACGCCCACGGCCTGCTCAGCCCGGCGGCCGGGCCCGCCGCCCCGGTCTCCGTCACCCCCGCGGCCCCGCTCCCCGCGGCCGGCCCGGAAACCGAGGCGCCCGAGGCGCCCGAGGTCTCCGAGGTCTCCGAGGACGAGGCCGAGCGCTACGTCCTGCACCCCGGGTTGCTCGCCGCCGCCCTCGGCGACCGGCCGGTCCGGAGTTGGCACGGCGTACGGGTCCACAGCAGCGGCGCCGGCCGGATCGGGGTGGCACCGACCACCGACGGCGGGCCCGCGCTGGTGCTCACCGACGGCGCCGGACAGGCGGTCGCCACCGTGGACCGGATCGTCCACGGGGACCTGCCCCCGACCCGTACGGCCGACGACCTGTACCGCCTCGCCTGGACGCCGGTGGTGCTGCCCGCCGCCGACGGCCCGGCGCCGGAGGTCGAACCCGTCACCGGCGCGGCGCAGTTGGCGCACGTCCTGGCGGTGGCGCAGCGGTCCCTCGCGGCCGGTGCGGACGGCCCGCCGCTGGTCGTGCTGACCCGGGGCGCGGTGTCGGTGGACGGGGAGGCGCCGTCGGACACGGCCGTCGTCTGGGGCCTGCTGCGGTCCGCGCAGTCCGAGCACCCCGGGCGCTTCGTCCTCGTCGACGCGGACCCCGGCGCCGACCCGGCCGGCCGCGCCGTCGACCGCGCCGCCGACCCGGCTGCCGATCCCGCGCTCCCGTCGTCCCTGCTGGCCGCGATCGTCGCCGCCGGCCTCCCGCAGGTCGCGGTGCGCGGCTCCCGGGTCCTGGTGCCCAGGCTCGTCCAGGCCCAGGCCCAGGCCCAGGCCGCCCCCGCCACCGCGTCCGGCACCGGCTGGCCGACCGACGGCACCGTCCTGATCACCGGCGGCACCGGCGCTCTGGGCGCCGTGATCGCCCGGCACCTGGCCGGCGCCCACGGGGTACGGGACCTGGTGCTGACCAGCCGCAGCGGTCCGAGCGCGCCCGGCGCCGCCCGGCTGGTCGAGGAGCTGGCCGCGCTGGGCGCCCGCGCGGTGGTCGAGTCCTGTGACGTCGGCGACCGGGCGGCCCTGGCCGGCCTGCTCGACCGGCTGCCCGCCGACCGGCCGCTGCGTGCCGTGGTGCACGCCGCCGGCACGCTGGACGACGGCGCGTTCACCGCGCAGACCCCCGGCCGCCTGGAGACGGTGCTGCGCGCCAAGGCCGACGCCGCCCGGCACCTGGACGAGCTGACCCGGGGCCACGACCTGACCGCGTTCGTGCTGTTCTCCTCGGTCGCCGGGGTGTTCGGCGGGCCCGGGCAGGCGAACTACGCGGCCGCCAACGCCGCCCTGGACGCGCTGGCGCAGCGGCGGGCCGCGGCCGGCCTGCCCGCCAGTGCGGTCGCCTGGGGCCCCTGGGACCTCGGCGGCGACGGCATGGCCGCCTCGGCGGACCTGCGCCGGGTGGCCCGGGAGGGCTTCGGGGCGATCCCGGCGGCGCACGGCATGGCGCTGCTGGACACGGCCGTCCTGAGCGGCGCCCCCCTGCTGGTCGCCTGCCCGCTGGACCTGGCGGCCGTCCGGCGGCAGGCACCGGTGCCGCACCTGCTGCGCGCACTGGCCAAGCGGGGCGACCGGCGCCGTCCGTCGCAGGACGACGGCCCGGCGGTGCCGACCGACGAACTGGCCGCGCTCCCGGCCGCCGAGCGGCAGACCCGGGTCCTGGACCTGGTGCGGTCCCGGATCGCCGCCCTGCTGGGCCTGGACGGACCGGCCGCCGTACGGGTCGACGCTCCGCTGCCCGAGCTGGGCTTCGACTCGCTCTCCTCGGTCCAGCTGCGCAACGGCCTCGATGCCGCCACCGGCCTGCGGCTGCCGCCCACCGTGGTCTTCGAGCACCCCACCGCGCGGGCGCTGGCCGAGCGGATCCTGCACGAGCTGCTGCCCGCCGAGCCGGGTGCCCCACAGTTCGCCGAGGAACCCGGGGCGACCGGCTCCCGTACTGGCTCCCGTACCGGCTCCGGCTCCGGCACTGGCCCCGGTCTGGCCGAGGACGTCGTCCTACCCGAGGACATCCGGCCGGCCGGCACGGTCGTCCCGGTCGCCGAGGACCCGCGCGAGGTGCTGCTGACCGGCTCCACCGGCTTCGTCGGCGCCTTCCTGCTGCGCGACCTGATGCGCGACACCGGCGCGGTGGTGCGCTGCCTGGTCCGCGGGCAGGACGAGGCCGACGCCCGGGAGCGGCTGACCGCGAACCTGCGCTGGTACGGGCTCCTGGACGACATCGACCCGGCGCGGCTGGACGTGCTGGTCGGCGACCTCGCCGCGCCGCTGCTGGGCCTGACCCCGGAGGTCTTCGACGGCCTGGCCCGCTCGGTCGACCTGGTCGTCCACGGCGCCGCCCAGGTGAACTGGCTCCAGCCGTACGCCGCGCTGCGGGCCTCCAACGTCGGAGGCACCACCGAACTGCTGCGGCTGGCCGCCCGGCACCGGAGTGTCCCGCTGCACTACCTGTCCACCACCGGGGTGTTCGCCCGGCCCGTGACGGCCGGGGTGCCGCTCGGCCCGGACGACCCGACCGGGCCGCCCGAGGAGCTGCGGACCGGCTACACCCGCAGCAAGTGGGTGGCCGAGCAGGTCGTCGGCCTGGCCCGGGAACGCGGGCTGCCGGTGACCGTCCACCGGGTCGACCTGGTCTCCGGCGACCAGCGCGGCGGAGCCTGCCAGACCCGGGACTTCGTCTGGCTGAGCGTCAAGGGCCTGCTCCAGGCGGGCGCCTACCCGGCCGGCCTCGGCGGCGGCTTCCAGCTGGTGCCGGTGGACTACGTCAGCGCCGCCGTGCTCGCCCTCACCCGCCGCCCGGACGCGGTGGGCCGGACCTTCCACCTGTCCGGCCGCGCCCCGGTGACCTTCGCCGAGATCGTCGGCCACCTGCGGTCCTTCGGCCGCGACCTGACCGAACTGCCGCCCGCGGCCTGGCGCGAACGGGTCACCGCCGACCCGGACAACGCGCTCCTGCCACTGCTGGAGTCCTTCGAAGCGGTCTCCGGCGACCGGGCCACCGACGTCTACCTCCCCATCGACAGCTCGCTCACCGACGCGGCGCTGACGGACACCGGCATCGTCCGGCCCGTGCCGACCCGGGAGCTGTTCCGCACGTACCACGACTTCTTCACCAGGACCGGCTACTTCCCGCAGTGACGCGGTGGAGCAGGCCCACGTCCCGCAGCAGCACGGCAAGGAAAGAGGACTGACATGCCCAACCCCGACAGCAAGCGTGCCCGCCTGTCCGAAGTACTGCTCGACGGCCACGGACTCGCGCTGGAGGACATCGTCTCCATCGCCCGGGACCCGGAGGGCCGCACCGTCGCCCTGGCCGGCGGCGCGGCGGAGGCGATCGCCGCCTCCAACGCGCTCAAGCACCGGCTGCTCGACTCCGGCACCCCGATCTACGGGGTGACCTCGGGGTTCGGCGACAGCAGCACCCGGCACGTCTCCAAGCGCAAGACCGCGCTGCTCCAGCAGAACCTGATCCGCTTCCTGTCCTCGGGCACCGGCCCGCAGGCCCGCGCCGACGTGGTGCGCGCCACGCTGACGGTCCGCGCCAACTGCCTGGCGCGCGGCGTCTCCGGGGTGCGGCCCGAGCTGGTCGAGGCGCTGATCGACATGCTGAACGCGGACATCCTGCCGCAGATCCCCGAGCGCGGCTCGGTCGGCGCCAGCGGCGACCTGGTGCCGCTGAGCTACCTGGCGGCCGCGCTCACCGGCCAGGGCACGGTCACCCACCAGGGGCGCTCCAAGCCCGCCGCCGAGGCCCTCGCCGACAGCGGCCTGGCGCCGCTGACGCTGGAGGCCAAGGAGGGCCTGGCCCTCGTCAACGGCACCTCCTTCATGTCCGGGTTCGCCGTCCTCGCCCTGCACGACGCCCGGGAGCTGGCCCACGCGGCGGACCTGTGCACCGCGCTCACCAGCCAGGTCCTGCTCGGCAACCCGGGCCACTTCGCCCCGTTCCTGTTCGAGGCGAAGCCGTACCCGGGCATGGTGGACAGCGCCGGCAGCATCCGGGCGCTGCTGGGCGGCGACGCCGCCACCGACCTGGGGACGCTCCACCCCGACGCCGACTTCGCCGAACTGGAGCGTCCGGTCCAGGACCGCTACTCGATACGCTGCGCGCCGCACGTCACCGGCGTGCTGCGGGACACCGCCGACTGGGCCCACCGGCTGCTCTCCGTCGAGGTCAACTCGGCCAACGACAACCCGCTGTTCGACGTCGCCACCGGCGCGGTCGGCAGCGGCGGCAACTTCTACGGCGGCCACGTCGCCCAGGCCATGGACGCCCTCAAGACCGCCGTCGCCGGCGTCGGCGACCTGCTGGACCGCCAGCTGGCCCTCGTCGTCGACGAGAAGTTCAACAACGGCCTCACCCCGAACCTCATCCCGGTGGTCGGGCCGGAGGACTTCGAGGCCGGGCTGTTCCACGGCTTCAAGGGCATGCAGATCACCGCCTCGGCCCTGACCGCCGAAGCGCTCAAGTGGACCATGCCGGCGGCGTCGTTCTCCCGCTCGACCGAGGCGCACAACCAGGACAAGGTCAGCATGGGCACCATCGCGGCGCGCGACGCCCGGTCGGTGGTCGAGCTGGTCCAGCGGGTCGCCGCCATCCACCTGATCGCGCTGTGCCAGGCGGCCGACCTGCGCGGCCTGGACGAGCTCAGCCCGCCGACCCGGGCCGCCCACGAAGCGGTGCGCGAGGTCTGCGCGTTCCTGGACGGCGACCGGCCGATGGACGAGGACATCGAGCGGGTGGCCACGCTGATCCACTCGGGCCGGCTGCGCGGCGTCGTCGAGCAGCACACCCGCAAGGCCGAGCGGACCGGGGCCGGCCGGTGAGCCCGCAGGTGGCCGCCGAGGCCCGGGTGATCGGCCGGCAGCGGGCCGACGGCAGCTGGCTGCTGAGCGTCGCCGAGCCGTTGGGGGAGCACCCGCCGACCCTCGCCGACACCCTGCTGGACTGGGCGGCCCGCAGCCCCGGCGCGGTGCTGGCCGCGGAGCGGGACGGCGACGGCTGGCGGAGCCTGACCTACGGCGAGGCGGCGTCGGCCGCCGCCTCGCTGGGCCAGGCCTACCTGGACCGGGGCCTCGGCCCGGGCCGCCCGGTGCTGCTGCTCTCCGGCAACTCCCTGGACCACCTGCTGCTCACCCTGGCCGGCTACCTCACCGGCGTCCCGGTCGTCCCGGTCAGCGCGGCCTACTCGCTGCGCAGCACCGACCACGGCCGGCTGCGGGCGATCGCCGGACTGGTCCGCCCCGGGCTGGTGTTCGCCGAGGACGGCGACCGCTTCCGGGCCGCCCTGGACGCCGTCACCGCCGGCCCGGCCGCCGCCACGGCGGGGAGCACGGCGGGGAGTGCCACGGGGAGCACGGCCGGCCCCGGGCCGGCGACGGTGGTCTCCGGCCGGCCGGGACCGGCGGACCTGACGGTGGCGGCGCTGCGCGCCACAGCGGTCACCCCGGACGTGGAGCGGGCCCACCGGGCCCTGACCCCGGACTCGGTGGCGAAGATCCTGTTCACCTCGGGCTCGACCGGCACCCCCAAGGGCGTGCTCAACACTCACGGGATGCTCTGCGCCAACCAGCAGATGATCCGGCAGATCTGGCCCTTCGTCGACACCGAGCCGCCGGTGCTCACCGACTGGCTGCCGTGGAGCCACACCTTCGGCGGCAACCACAACCTGCACCTGGCCCTGTGCAACGGGGGCACCCTGTACATCGACGACGGCTCGCCGCTGCCCGGCGGGTTCGAGCGCACCGTCGAGGCGCTGCGCCAGGTGCCGCCCACCGTCTGCGTCAATGTGCCGGCCGGCTACGCCCTGCTCGCCCAGCGGCTGGAGAACGATCCGCCGCTGGCCGAACGGGTGCTGTCCCGGGCCAGGGTCCTGGTCTACGCCGGGGCCGACCTGCCGGACGCCCTGCGGGAGCGGCTGCGTGCCCTGGCCCGCAAGGCGACCGGGCGGGAGGTCGAGCTGGTGTCCTCCTGGGGCGCGACCGAGACCGGGCCGGCCGCCACCTCCACGTACGGCGGCGTCGGCGACGGCATCGGCATCCCGCTGCCGGGCGTCGAGCTGAAGCTGGTGCCGGTCGGCGGCTGCGTCGAACTGCGGGTGCGGGGAGCCTCGTTGACCCCGGGGTACCTGGGCGCCGACCTCGGCGGGACGCTCGACGAGGAGGGCTACTACCGCACCGGTGACGCCGCCCGGCTGCTCGACCCGGGCGGCGACCCCCGGCACGGGCTCCGGTTCGACGGGCGGACCGCCGAGAACTTCAAGATCACCAACGGCACCTGGGTGCTGGCCGGCCGGCTGCGCAACGCGCTGCTGTCGGCCGCCGGGGTGCTCTCCGACGTCGTCCTGACCGGCGACGGCCGGCCCCAGGTGGCGGCGATCGGCTGGCTCGCCCTGGGCCGGGCCAACGACCTGCTCGGCACCCGGGCGACCGACCCCGCCGAACTGCTCCGCCACGAGGGGCTGCGCCGCCACCTGGCCGGGGCGCTGGACCGGCTCAACACCGGGGCGGGCGCCGCCTCCCGGGTCGAGCGCCTGGTGCTGGTCGCCGAACCGCCCAGCCTGGACGCCGGCGAGCTCACCGACAAGGGCTACCTCAACCAGCGGGTGGTGGTCGAGCGGCGCGGCGACGTGGTCGAGCTGCTCTACGCCGAGGAGCCCGAGCCGGGGCGGGTGATCGTCGCGGGGTGCTGACCCCGCCGCGCCCACCCGCCCGGCCCGCCGCCCGCTCCGGCGCCTACCCCGTCGTCCGGCCGCTGCCCGGCCGTCGACGGGTCCTGCCGGCCCGGCCCGCCCGGCCCGTGCGGGGCCGTCGCGGGCGCCCGCTCAACTGCCGAGCCGCCGCAACGCGGCCCGCAGCCGCAGCAGTTCGGGCGCCACCGGGCGCGGCCCGCCCGGCACCCGGGGGTGCCCGGTCCACCCCGCCACCGCGGCCCGCTTGGCGATCCGCCGGCCCTGAGGGATCCGCGCGTACGCCACCTCGCCCAGCAGCGGCTGCCGGAACGCGAAGCGGCTGGTGCCGTCGGCGTCCGCGGGCGCCGGGCCCAGGATGCCGAGCCGGGTGAGGGTGTCCAGCGCGCCGTTCACGTCGTCCGGCCGCTCCCGCCGCAGCGCCGCGACCGCGTCCGGCCGGATGCCGTCACCGAGCACCGCCGCGTCCTGGAGCACCGCCTTGAGGTCCGCCGGCAGCGCGTCCAGACGGGCCGACAGCACCCGGCGCACCGCGGCCGGCACCTCGCCGAGGGAGCCGGGCCGGGGCGCCGGCTCCGGGCCGAACCGGCGCAGCGCCAGCCGGACGAACTCCGTCACGAACAGCGGGTTCCCGTCGGCCAGCGCGGTCACCGACTCGACCAGCTCGCACAGCCGCTCGGGCGGCAGGTCCTCCCGGCGCCGGGCCGCGACGACGGCCCGGGCCAGCCGGGCGACGGCGGCGTCGGACAGCGGCGCCAGCTCGACGGTGCGGAGCGCCCCCGAGGCGCTCCGCCAGCCGGGACGCCGGGCGAACAGCTCCGGCCTGGCCGTGGCGACCACCATCAGCCGGGACCGGTCGGGCGCGGAGACCAGCCGGTCGACGGTGTCGAGCAGCGCCTCGTCCGCCGAGTGCAGGTCGTCGACCACCATGACCACCGGCCGTTCGACGGCCAGCCGTTCCAGCAGGGTGTGCCAGGCGGCGGTGACCTCCTCCGGTCCGGCGCTGCGCTCGTGGTCCGGCACGTACCCGAGCGGGACCACCAGGCGTTCGAACAGCCACCGGGCCTCGGCCGGGTCCGCGGCCACCCGCCCGACCGTCTCCCACAGCAGGGTCCGCGCGGTCTCCGGCGGGTCGTCCGACCGGATGCCGCAGCCCGCCGAGAGGTCCTCGGCGACGAACCGCAGGGGGCTGTCGTCCACCGCGCACGGCACGATGTGCGCCAGCAGCGGCCGGGCCCCCGGCCCGGACCGGGCGGCCAGCCGCTCGAACTCGTCGATCATGGCGCTCTTGCCCAGGCCGGCCTCGCCCACGACGAGCACCACCCGCGGTCCGGCCGGCCCGGCGTCGAGCAGCTCACCCAGGCGCGCCACCGCCTCGGCCCGCTCCAGGACGGGGAACCCCTCGTCGCGCACCCCGTTGGAGCGCAGCCCGGCGACCGTCCAGTACGCCGAGTGGACCGAGGCCCGCCGGTAGTCGATCCAGTTGTCGGTCTGCTCCCTGGCCGACTCGCTGACCCAGATCTCGTCCCGGGGCACCAGCGGCAGCAGGGACAGCGGCCGGTCCAGGGTCGCGCCCGTCACCGTGGGCGGCCCGGGGGTGCCCGGGGCGAACCGGACCAGCGCCTCACCGGTGTCGATCGCGGCCCGCAGCCCCAGCCCGTCCGCCGCCGTCCACCCGGACCGCACCCGGTGCCGGACGGCGAGCGCCATCAGCACCGCCCGCATCGCCTCGTTGCTGCGGATCCGCCGCGCCCCGAAGACCACGAGCCAGGACGAGCCGATCCGGGCCGCCACGGTGCCGCCGAACCGCTGCGCCTCGGACCGGACGATCCCGTGCAGCGCCGTCATGACCGCGTCCAGCTGCTCCGGGTCCCCGCCGGGGTGCCCGGCGGGCACGGAGGCGTTGATCAGCGCGACGGTGACCTCCCGGCGCTCCGGTACCGGGTCCTCGGCCTCGCCGGCCGGGGCCGACGGGTCCACCGGCTCCGCCCGGTCCACCTGGTCCGGCCGTGCGGGCCGCTCCTGCGGCGGCGCGGTCCCGGCCGGGGGCGTGCAGGGCACCCGGACGGCGCCCGGCAGGGGCGTGTACTCCAGCGCGGGGTCGTCGGTCAGGATCGCCTGCTGGACGCTCTGCAGGTCGCGCCCCGGATCCAGGCCCAGCTCCTCCGCCAGGTGGGCCCGGACCGACCGGTAGACGCCGAGCGCGTCGGACTGCCGGCCGTTGCGGTGCAGGGCCAGCATCAGCTGCCCGGCCAGCCGCTCCCGGCGCGGGTGCGCCCGGCTCAGCTCCTGGAGCTCGGGCAGCACCACCAGGTGCCGGCCCAGGGCGAGTTCGGCGTCGAAGTGCTCCTCCAGCACGTCCAGCCGGGCCGTCCCGGCGGCCGTCAGCTCGGGCCACGCCAGCCCGACGCCCGCCTCGGCGAGGTCGCTGAGCGCGGGCCCGCGCCACAGGTCCAGGGCGGCGCGCCAGCACTGGGAGGCCGCCGCCACCGCGCCCTCGCGCATCCGCGCCCGGCCCGCCGCGACCAGCTCCTGGAAGTGGTGCAGGTCGATGGCGCCCGGTTCGACCTCCAGGACGTAGCCGGGGGCGCGGGAGCGCAGCACCGGCGTGCCGGGGTGCCCGGTGTCCGCGCCGAGCAGGCTCCGCAGCTGCCACACCGCGTTCTGCACCATCTTGCGGGCCGAGGAGGGCGTGGGGCCGTCCCACAGGGCGGAGACCAGCCGGCTGGTGGCCGTCACCTGGTTGTGGCGCAGCAGGAGGTAGCCGAGCACCGCCCGCTGGTTGAGTCCGTGCAGGGGCAGCGGTTCGTCGTGCCGCAGGACCTCCAGCGGTCCCAGGACGTTGAAGCGCAGCTCGTGGGGGTAGCGGACGGGCGCCGTGCGGTCGGGCGTCATGCTGCCAGCCGCAGGGCCGCGTCCGCCGCGTCCAGCTCCGGCGCATGGCTGAGGACGGCCTGCTCCAGTGCTCGGGACTTCGGGCCGGGGGCTCTGCGGCCGAGCTCCGCGAGGGCGGACCTGACGCGGCGGTAGGCCTCCAGGGCGTCGGCCTGGCGCCCGCTGCGGTAGAGCGCGACCATGTGCAGCCGGCACAGCCGCTCGCGGGCCGGCCTCGCCGTGGCGGCGGAGCCCAGCTCGGCCGCCACCTCGCGGTGGCGGCCCAGCATCAGGTCGGCCACCGCCCGGTCCTCCAGGGCGTTCCAGCGCGCCTCGCGCAGGGCGGTGAGCTCGGGCCAGTCGACGCCCGCCTCGGCGAGGTCGGCCAGGGCGTCGCCGCGCCACAGCTCCGAGGACTCCCGCAGCGCGGCGGAGGCGTCCGCCCAGGACCGGTCGGCGAGCGCCCGGGAGGCGCGGTCCACCAGCTCCCGGTGGCGGCCGTAGTCGAGGTGCTCCGGGGCGAGGTGCAGGACGTACCCCCGGGGCTCGGTGCGCAGGTCTATCCGCGAGCCGTGCTGCGGCTCGCGCCCGGCCCGGATGCGCCGCAGCCCGGACACGGCGTTCTGCACGATCTTTCGTGCGGTGGTGGGCTCGTCCGTCCCCCAGAGGGCGGAGACCAGCCGTGCCGCGCTGACCGGAGTGTTGGCGTGGAGTACCAGGAATGCCAGGGCGGTCCGCTGCCGGATCCCGCCGAGTGCCACGTTTTGACCATTGTGGTCCGCCGTCAGCGGACCGAGGACACTGAATTGCACGGAACTTCCCGTCTGTTCGACCATGAAATACCGGAGAGCGCCGCGCGACCGGTGCGCGACGGAATCGCCGCACCGGTCGTGACGTCACCTCAGGGAACGGCCGGGGAGAAGCGGGTGTTCACGGAGGGGAGGTCGGTGTTCGTTACTCCGAAGTAGCCATTTGTGTCTTTCTTGTGCCCATGACCTGGACGAACGGCCCGGCTGTCAAGTGCACACCAGTCGGATCGTAAGGGAAGGACGGCCATCCGGAACAGGAGTGACGTGAAATCAGCCGTCGGCGGGATATTTTGCGTCGTCATCGGCCGGAACGGATTGAAGGCGCAGTTCCGGGGGCTGCCGGGCCGGCAATGATCGGCGGGCCCGGCCGTCATACTCCGGCAACAATTGATCAGGATTCACAAATCGTTCGCCGACGCTTCGGTTACCGGACGGTAATACTCTGGATCCGCCGGGCGGCCCGGTCCGCCCGGCGGTCCTTCGAGTGCGATCGGTTCTACTCCGGGACACCCACGACGAGCCACTGGGCCGGGAGCTCGATCCGGCCGCCGTCCGGGGCGGACTCGGTGGTCGCCAGCGGCAGGTCGCCGGAGGCCAGGACGGTGAGGCCGGCCGCGTCGAAGAGGGCCGGGAAGGCCGCGTCGGCGACCTCGGCGGGGGCGAGGCCGTGGGCGAAGACCGGACGCAGCTTCGGGGGCGGCCCGCCGGGGCCCTGCGCGAGGTCGGCCAGGACCTGCTTCGCGGCCTGGGACAGCTCCACCACGAACGCCCGGCCGCGCCCGCCGACCAGCGCGGCGACCGCCTCGGCGACCGGCAGCCGGTCGGCCGGCTCGCTCTGGTGGATCAGGCCCCGCACGTAGACGTTGGCGTCGCCGAGGCGGTCGTGGAGCGCCCGGACGGCCTCGGCGTCGGTGGCGTCCAGCAGGGCGAACTCGGCCCGTCGCGCCGGATCGTGGCGGCGGGCCAGGTCGAGCGCGGCCTCGGACAGGTCGACCCCGACGACGCGGGCGAACCGGCCGGTCAGGAACCTGGTCAGGGTGCCGTTGCCGCAGCCCAGGTCGACGACGGGCAGCTGCGGGTCGGCGAGGTGGGGGTGGAACAGCGCCAGGTGGCGCTCGGCGGTGAGGGTCGGGTCCGCGTCCCAGATCACCGAGCCCGGCTCCTCGGGCGCCCCGCGCCAGAAGCCCTCCCAGGCGTCGCGGTACCGAATCGTCACGCTCATGGGGAGTCCTCCCGGTGTCACGCACAGTGTCGGGATCGTGTCTATCGGTCCCGGTTCCGTGGTTCAAGCAGGGCGGAGGGCGGGTCGGCGCGCGGCCCGGCGGACGGCGCGCGGCGGGCGCCGGGGGCGCGCGGTCAGGTCCCGGCGCCCGCCTGGCGCAGCAGGTACGTCCCGGAGGCGGCGGCCAGGACGGCCATGCAGGCGGCGAAGACCAGGCCGGCGTGGGCCAGGCCGACCGGCCCGGTGAGCAGGCCCACCCCGATCACCGGGATCGAGATGCCGAAGTAGGCGACCACGAACAGCGCCGACAGGGCGCCGCCGCGGTGCTCGGCGGGGCTGGCGGCGGCGACCTCGCCCACCGCGCCGCGCAGCGCCATCCCCTGGCCCGCGCCGCCCACCAGGGCGCTCAGCACCAGGGGCGCCAGTACGGTCCAGGCGAGCGAGGCCGCCAGCAGCGCCAGCCCGCCGATCAGCACCAGGCAGCCCAGCGGGATCGCCCGGGCGGTGCCGAGCCGGGGCACCAGGAGCTGGCCCAGGGTGGAGGCGAAGAAGGCGGTGAAGACGACCAGGCCGACCACCGCGTGGTTGCGGACGCCCAGGCCGGCCGTGAGGAAGGCCGGGCTGACCGAGGTGAACAGGCCCAGCAGGGAGAAGCCCGCGAACGCGGCGATCCCGGCCGGGACGAACACCCGGCGGACCTCCGGCGGCAGGGCCGGCCGGACCGGCCGCGCGGTGCGCAGCGGGCGTGCCCCGGCGACCGTCTCCGGCAGCCGCAGGGTGAGGGCGAACGACCCGGCGAGCAGCCCCAGGTGCACCACGTACGGCAGCACCAGCGGGCCGGGGGCGTACTCGGCGAGCAGCCCGGACAGCAGCGGCCCGATGCCCAGGCCGCCCATGTTGGCCGCCGTCGCGACGAAGCCCGCGCGGGCCCGGTGCCCGTCCGGGGCGAGCTCCAGCACGTACGCGGTGCCGGTGCCGGTGAACAGGCCCGCCGAGAAGCCGGACAGCAGCCGGCCCAGGCAGAGCAGCGGCACGCTGTCCGCGGCCAGGAAGGTGACGGCGCTGCAGGCCGCGAAGCCCAGGCCGCAGAGCAGCACGGGACGGCGCCCGACGCTGTCGGAGACGTTGCCGACGAGCAGCAGGATACCGATCACGCCGAAGGCGTAGACGGCGAACACCACCGTCACCGTCAGCTCGGAGAAGCCGATCTTCTCCTGGTACAGCCCGTAGAGCGGTGTGGGCAGGGTGGTGCCCGCCATGCAGACGGCGAAAGCGGCGGCGGCCACGAGGTAGCCGAAGCGGCCCGGGGCGGACCGGGCGGTCCGACGATCGGTCATCCGCCCACGATAGGCACCCCGCCGGGGCGGGCCCGCGCGGTGCGGGGGCGCGCTGCGCCGAATGGCCGTCGGCGGCGCGGTCCGGCGGGCGCGGTCCGGTGGGCGCGGTCCGGTGGGCGCGGTCCGGGTCGGCGGGGGAGGCGGGTCCGGCCGGGGCCGGTGGGGCCGGTGGCCCGCCCCGGGCAGGTGAGGAGCCCGGGGCGGACCGCCGGTGTCAGGAGGTGATGATCCCCGGGTCCGAGAGGCCCGGGGCGCCGGTCTCGACGTGGCCGGCCAAGCGGCGGACGAAGTCGGCGGTCGCGGCGGAGGTGACGGTCACGTCGTACCAGTTGCGGCAGCCGGAGAGGTCGACGGTGTACGCGGCGGTGGCGCCCCGGCGGACGGTGACGGTCTGCGGGGTGCCGCCGTAGGCGTTGGCGACGGTGAGGACGGCGTCGGCGGTGCCCGCGTTGGTGAAGGTGAGGGCGAGGTTGCCGGTGGCCGCGTCGTGGCGCGCGGTGACCTCGGGCCCGGCGGTCTTCCCGGGGTTGCGGAAGCGGCGCAGGAAGCCGTTGGGGCCGTGGACGGTCAGGTCGGTGACGCCCTTGGAGTACGTGGTGTTCCAGGCGTCGGCGATCGTCCGGCCGGCCTCCGCGGTGTACGTCCACGGGCCGTCGGTGCGGTTGGCCGAGGTGACCAGGAACTGGGCGCCGGCCGCCGGGCCGCCGCCGAACGTCAGCTGGTACTTGCCCGTGCCGGTGTCGGCGGCGCCGTCCACGGACGGGGCGTACTTGAGCGGGCGGGTGGGCTTGGCGCCCGGCTCCTGCTTCGGCATGGTGCCGGTGGCGGGCGGGGCGGGCACGTAGTCGGGGTGCCGGTTGCGGTCGGGCGGGAGGTAGCCGGCGGTGGAGGGCAGCGGGGCCTTCACGGTGTTCGACGCGGTGAAGTCGAAGGCGGAGGTCAGGTCGCCGCAGACGGCGCGCCGCCACGGCGAGATGTTGGGCTCCAGCACGCCGAAGCGGCGTTCCATGAAGCGCAGGACCGAGGTGTGGTCGAAGGTCTCCGAGCAGGTGTAGCCGCCGGTGCTCCAGGGCGAGACCACCAGCATCGGGACCCGCTGGCCGAGGCCGTAGGGGCCGGCCGCGTTGCCGATGTTCCCGGCGAACCAGTCGGCCGAGGTCGCGACGGTGGACAGGCCCTGGGAGGCGGAGCCGGGCGGGAACGGCGGCACGACGTGGTCGAAGAAGCCGTCGTTCTCGTCGTAGGTCACGAACAGTGCGGTGCGCGCCCACACGTCGGGGTTCGAGGTCAGCGCGTCCAGTACCTGGGAGATGTACCAGGCGCCGTAGTTCGCGGGCCAGTTGGGGTGCTCGGTGAACGCCTCGGGGGCGGCGATCCAGGAGATCTGCGGCAGGGTGCCGGCCTGCACGTCGCGGCGCAGGTGGTCGAACAGGCCGTCGCCGGCCTTGGCGTCGGTGCCGGTGCGGGCCTTGTCGTACAGCGGGTCGCCGGGCTTGGCGTTGCGGTAGTCGGTGAAGTAGAGCAGCGAGTTGTCGCCGTAGTTGCCGCGGTAGGCGTCGTTGATCCAGCCCCAGGAGCCGGCCGCGTCCAGGCCGTCGCCGACGTCCTGGTAGACCTTCCAGGAGACCCCGGCCTTCTCCAGACGCTGGGGGTAGGTCGTCCAGCCGTACCCGGCCTCCTGGTTGCCGAGGACCGGTCCGCCGCCGGTGCCGTCGTTGCCGGTGTAGCCCGTCCACAGGTAGTAGCGGTTCGGGTCGGTGGAGCCGATGAACGAGCAGTGGTAGGCGTCGCAGAGGGTGAACGCATCGGCGAGCGCGTAGTGGAACGGGATGTCCTGGCGGGTCAGGTAGGCCATGGTGGTGGCCGTCTTGGCGGGCACCCACTGGTCGTACCGGCCGTTGTTGAAGGCCTTGTGGCCGCCGGCCCAGTCGTGGTTGAGGTCCTGGACGAACTGCATCCCCAGGTCGTTCACCTGCGGGCGGAACGGCAGCACCTCCCGCCTGAGGGCGTCGGTCTGGTGCCATACCGACTTGCCGCTCGGCAGGGTCACGGGGCGGGGGTCGCCGAAGCCGCGGACGCCCTTCATGGCGCCGAAGTAGTGGTCGAAGGAACGATTCTCCTGCATCAGGACGACGATGTGCTCGACGTCCTGGAGGGTGCCGGTGGCGCCCTGCGGGGCGATCGCCGCAGCCCGCGCGACGCTCTGCGAGAGCGTGGCGAACGCGGTCGTGGCGCCCGCGAGTTGGAGGAAGCGACGACGGTTCAGCTCAGCCATGGGTGGATGACCTCTGGGTGTCACGAGGGTGGAGGACGGCACCCCAAGGACAGCGCCTGCGGGGTACCGTCCGGCGGACCGTTCATGACTGCCCGTTGTACGTCCGACGAACGCCTCAAGTTGTCTGAACACGTTCGGTCGAGGCCCGGGGCCAGCGCGGGAACCGTGGGTCAGGGCCCACCCCGGGGCTCACCGGCCGGGAGTGCGGTCCGGGTGCCAGGTCGCTTCCAGGGCGGTCCGGCCGTCCGGCCCGGTCACGGCGCGCCAACGGGCGTGCAGCCGGGGCGGCCGGGGCGCGCCCAGGGCGCCGAGGACGGAGTTGTCCAGCGGGCTGGCGGCGAGGCGCTCCAGGGCCCGGGAGAGCACGGCGCGCAGGCCGTGGCCCCGGCGGCGGACGTCGGGCACGACGGAATGGAACGCTGCGATGACGGACATGCGGCTCACCTCCGGAACGGCCTGCGGACCTTGCAGGGGAGTCCAGCTTCCACCTCCGGACCCGCCCCCGGGCCCGGATTGACGGCCTGCTGACGCGCTGCTGACGGTCTGCTGACGCGCCCGCCGCCGACGCGTGCGACGGGGAGGGCGTAGGGAGGTTCCGTGCCTGTGACGCGCCCGCCGCCGATGCGCGCGACGGGGAGGCCGTAGGGAGGTTCCGTACCTGATCGGACGGGGTCGGGGCGCGCAGCCGCGCCGTCTGTATCATCTGTTCGCACGCAGCGGCGGGGGGCAGGGGCGACGTGGAGACGGTGGGGGCGAACGGGCCGGCGCAGGTGGGCCCGTTCCGGGTGCTGGCGGTGCTCGGACAGGGCGGGATGGGCCGGGTACTGCTGGGGGTGTCGCCGGACGGGCGGCCCGTGGCGGTCAAACAGGTGCACGCCGAGTTCGCCGAGGACGAGGGCTTCCGGGTCCGGTTCCGGCGCGAGGTGGAGGCCTCGCGGCTGGTCTCGGGCGGCTACACGGCGGCGGTGATCGCCGCCGATCCGGAGGCCGAAACCCCCTGGCTGGCCTCTCAGTTCGTGCCGGGACCGGCGCTGCACGAGGCGCTGCGGACGGTCGGGGCGCTGCCCGAGGAGCCGGTGCGGAGGCTGGCCGCCGGGCTGGCCCAGGCGCTGGTCGACGTGCACCGGGCCGGCCTGATCCACCGGGACCTCAAACCGTCGAACGTGCTGCTCGCCGAGGACGGCGTCCGCGTCATCGACTTCGGGATCGCCCGGGCGGCCGAGGGCCAGGACACCAAACTCACCCGCACCGGGGCGATGATCGGCTCACCCGGCTACATGTCGCCCGAGCAGGTCGAGGGGCGTGAACTGACGCCCGCCAGTGACGTGTTCTCGCTCGGCGCGACCCTGGCGGTGGCGTGCACGGGGCGGCCGGCGTTCACGGGGGAGTCGCTGCCCCGGGTTCTCTTCGCCGTGCTGTACGCGGAGCCCGACCTGGACGGAGTGTCGGCCGGGCTGCGGCCGCTGCTCGCGGCCTGCCTGGCCAAGGACCCGGCCGCGCGGCCGACCCCGCAGCAGGTGCTCGCGGCGGTCGGGCGGGTCACGCCCTCGGCCCGGCCGTGGCCGGAGGCGGTACACGGGCTGCTGGCCGTGCAGGCGGCGGAGATCGCGCGGCTGCTGGGCGCCGCCGCACCGGTGCCCCCGGTGCCCGCGTCGGCCGGGTCCGCTGCGACCTCCGGGATGCCCACGGCGCCTGCGGCGGCCGAGCCCCTCGGCCCGACCGAGCCGCACCCCGCGCCCGTCCGGCGGCGTCGGCGCGGCCTGCGGATCGGGCTGGTGACGGGCGCGGTCGTGCTGGCGCTCGCCGGGGTGGCGGGCGGACTGGTCGCCACCGGGGTGGTCGACCCGGAGTCGCTGTTCCCCGAGGCGGTGCCCACCCCCGGGAACCTGCCGCTCTCCCAGGTCAAGGACACCTACGCGGCCGTGGTGCCGACCTGCGCGGACGCCCGGAGGATGACCGTGCCGCCCGAGTTCTCCACCCCCTGGGGCAACCCCGGGACCTGGGAGTACACCGACTCGCACGGGAAGGTCCCGGAGAAGGGCTGCCAGTGGAACTCCCGCAGCGGTGACCAGATCGACGTCGACTGGGACGTCTTCCCGAGCGTTCCGGGCGGCCTGACCGGTGCCGAGCGGGCGAAGGAGCACTACGAGGCCCTGTACCTCGGCGGCCACACCCGGGTGGCCGACCCCGGCATCGCGGAGGAGGCGTTCTGGCTCCCGGCGAAGAGCCTGGACCAGGACAGCTGCGTGTACTACGTACGGGACGTCAACCTGTACGTCTTCATCGCGGTGAAGGGCAGCAGCTACCCGAAGGGGCGCTGTGAGGACCTGACCCGGACGATGGCCGGGGCGGCCGTGAAACTGGCCCGGGACGTGTCCGAGCACGGGGCGTCCCCCGACATGTCCGCCACCACCCCGGCGTTCAAGTGACGGGCGCCCCGATCAGGCCGCGCCGCGCGTCGGACCCGGACGAGGTCGGGCCGTACCGGATCCTCGGCGAGCTGGGCCGCGGCGGGATGGGCCGGGTGCTGCTGGGCGCCGCGCCGGACGGACGGCTGGTGGCGGTCAAGCAGGTGCACGAGCGGTTCGCGGCCGACGACGGCTTCCGGGCCAGGTTCCGACGCGAGGCGGGCGCCTCGCGCCGGGTGTCCGGGGCGTACACGGCGGCCGTGATGGACGCCGAGGTCGACGCGCCGACGCCCTGGCTCGCCTCGGTGTTCGTGGTCGGTCCGTCGCTGGGCGCCGCCGTCGAGGCCGTCGGGCCGCTGCCGGAGGACGCCGTGCACCGGCTCGCCGTCGGCCTGGCCACGGCGCTGGTGGAGATCCACCGGGCCGGGCTGATCCACCGCGACCTCACACCGTCGAACGTGCTGCTCGCCGAGGACGGCGTCCGCGTCATCGACTTCGGGATCGCCCGGGCCGCCGAGGAGGACGCCGAACTCACCCACACCGGCGGCGTGATCGGCTCGCCCCCGTACATGTCGCCCGAACAGGCCGAGGGCCGGGCCCTGACCCCGGCCGCCGACGTGTTCTCGCTCGGCTCGGTGCTGGCACTGGCCCTGACCGGCCGCAGCCCCTTCGCCGGGGCCTCCACGCTCCGGACCCTGTACGACGTCGTGCACACCGACCCGGACCTCAGCGCCCTGCCGGCCGCCACCCGGCCGCTGCTCGCGGCCTGCCTCGCCAAGGACCCGGCCGCCCGCCCGACCCCGGAGCGCCTGCTCGGACTCCTCGGCCCGGTCGCCCCGGCCGCCCGGCAGTGGCCGGCGGCGGTGCACGAGCTGATCACCGCTCAGCAGCGGGCGGTGGACGGGCTGCTCGCCCACCCGCCGGGCGCCGCGCGGCCGGGCCCGCCGGAGGGAGAGCCGACCTCGTACCACCTGGCGGCGCCCGGGCGGACCGCCCTGGCCACGGCGGTGGACGGCGGGCCGGCCGGCGTAGCCGGTGCCCGCGCGGACACCCCGGCCGCAGCCGGTGCCCGCGCGGACACCCCGGCCGCCGTCGGCGCCCCGGCCCGGCGGTCGCGCCGGACCGCCGTCCTGCTGACCGCCGGGATCGTCGCCGCGGCCGGCGTCGGCGCCTACCTGTGGCTGGGCAACCCGGACGGCGCGGCCGCCCCCGACAGATACCTCAAGGCCCCGCTCTGCGCGGAGGCCGCCGGGCGGCTCCCGCTCCCCGCCGCCGAGCGCCAGCCCGACAAGGACTACTACTTCGAGCGGTCGTCCGACGCCCAGACCCGGTGCTCCTGGTACGGCTCGCACGTCCTCTCCGGCTCCACCTACTGGGACCAGGACCCGTCGGCGTTCGTCGCCTGGGGGCTCCGCCGCAGTGCCGGGAGCAGCGACAACGCGACGAAGGTGCAGCGCGAGGACTTCGGCCGCTCGGCCGGCGGCAAGCGGCGCGCCGACGGGGTCGGCGTCGGCGAGGAGGCGTACTGGGACACGGTGAACAAGGGGACGGACTGCTCGCTGGCCGTCCGGGACGGCAACCTGGTCGTCACGGTCGACCTCGGTGCCAAGGGACACCCGGCCGGGGACTGCGAGACGAAGGCCGTGGCCGTGGCCCGGGCCGCGTTCGCGGCGATGCCGCGCTGAACCGGCACCGGACGGGGCCCCGCCGCCGGGCGGCCGGACGAACACGACGTTGACCTGACGTTTACCTGTCACTCCGGGCCGCTCCGGGCTACGCTCGTTCGCGGTCCGCGCCGGACGGGCGGTGCGGACGGGGTCGGCACTCGGTCGGGGGAATGGGTGGGGACTGCTGTGTTCGCTGCGCTGTTGCGGGAGCGACGCCTGTCGGCGGGGTGGAGCCAGGACGAACTCGCCGAGCGCTCGGGGGTGTCGACGCGGTCGATCAGCGCACTGGAGGCGGGCGGCCGGCGGCCGCGGATGTCCTCGGTGGTCCGGCTCGCCGAGGCGCTCGGCGTCGACCCGGACACCCGGGCCCGGTGGCTGGCGGCGGCCCGGGACACGGGCGCGGCGGAGCCGGACGGACCGGCCGCCCCGGCCGCCGCCCGGGCACCCCTCGGCGCGGCCCACGCCTCCCCGGTCCCGCCCGCCGGCCCCTCCTCCGCCCCGGCCCCGACCCCGGCAGCCGGTGCGCGCGCGGCAGCGGGAGTCGCCGTACCGCAGCAACTACCGCTCGCCGTACGCCACTTCACCGGCCGCGCCGACGAGCTCCGGGCACTCGGGGGACTGCTGGGCGACCGCGCTCCCGGCTGCGGCACAGTGGTGATCTCGGCGATCGCCGGCACCGCGGGCGTGGGCAAGACCACCCTGGCCGTGCACTTCGCCCACCGGGTCGCGGACCGCTTCCCCGACGGTCAGCTCTTCGCCAACCTGCGCGGCTTCGACCCCGACCGGGACCCGGTCGCCGCCGCCGACGTGGCACGCGGCTTCCTGGACGCGCTCGGCGTCCCCGGCCCGCGCATCCCGGCCGACCCGGACGGGCAGCTCACCCTGCTGCGCAGCAGGCTGGCCGGCACCCGCACGCTGATCGTCCTCGACAACGCCCGGGAGGCGGAGCAGGTCCGCCCGCTGCTGCCCGGCTCGGACACCTGCCTGGTGGTGGTCACCAGCCGGAACCGGCTGCCCGGTCTGATCGCCCTGGACGGCGCCGTCCCGCTCGCCCTCGACGTGCTCTCCCACACCGAGGCCCGCGAACTGCTCGCCCGCCGCCTGGGACCGGCCGCCGTGCGGGACCGGCCGGAGGCCGCCGACGAACTGATCGAGCTGTGCGCCCGGCTGCCGCTGGCCCTGAACATCGCCGTCGCCCGGGCGGCCGACCACCCCGGCACCCCGCTCGACGTCTGGGTGCGGGAACTGCGCGACTCCCGGGCCCGTCTGGACCTGCTGTCGGCCGGCGACAGCCACGCCGACGTCCGGGTGGTGCTCTCCTGGTCCTACCGCGCGCTCGACCCTCGGGCCGCCCGGCTGTTCCGGCTGCTCGGCCTGCACCCGGGCCCGCACATCGACGCGGCCGCCGCCGCGAGCCTCGTCGGCCTGCCCCGGTCCGAGACCCTCGGCCTGCTGCGGGAGCTGCACCGCGCCCATCTGATCACCGAACCGGAGCCGGGCCGGTACACCTTCCACGACCTGCTGCGCGCCTACGCCGCCGAACAGGCGGCCGTCGTCGAACCCCCGCAGGGACGGGCCGAGGCGGTCCTGCGGATGCTCGACCACTACCTGCACACCGCGCACCGCGCCGGCTGCCTCGCCTACGCCCACGACGCCTCCTGGCCCTCGCTCGACCTCGCGGAGCCGGCCGCCGGGGTGACGCCCGAGGACCTCGCCGACCGCGGTCGGGCCCTCGCCTGGTACCGGGACGAGCAACCGGTGCTCGAACGGGTCGTGGACGCGGCCCGCCTGGCCGGGGCCGACGCCCACGTCTGGCAGCTCGTCGGCGCACAGGTCCCCTACCTGCTCAAGTCCGGGTTGTGGCAGCAGTGGCAGCGGGCGAGCGAGACCGCGCTGGCCGCCGCCGAACGCACCGGAGACCTCGGCCGGCAGGCCCACGCGCACCGCTGGCTCGGCCAGGTGCACCGGTCCCAGGACCTCCAGCCGCAGGCCCGGCGCGAACTGCGCCTCGCCCTCGACCTGTTCGAGGCGCTCGGCGACCGGCCGCGCCAGGGCAAGACCCGGCTGGACCTCGCGATTGCCTACGGGGAGGTGCACGCCGACGCCGACGCGGTGGCCGAGTCCCGCCGGGCCCTGGAGCTGTTCCTGGCCGTCGACGACCCCTCCGGCCAGGCCCTCGCCCTCAACAGCATCGGCTGGTACCTGGCGCAGCAGGGCCGGCCGGCCGAGGGGCTGCCGTACTGCCGGCGCGCCCTGGAGCTGGCCCGCGCGAGCGGCAACCTCCCCGGCCAGTCGTCCATCTGGGACAGCATCGGCTTCATGCACCACCGGCTCGGCGAGTACCACGCGGCCCTCCCGGCGTACCACGAGTCGCTGCGCCTGCGGCAGGCGGTCGGCGACTACTTCCTCCAGGCCGACATCCACACCCACATCGGCGACACCCACCTCGCCCTCGGCGACGCCGGGGCCGCCCGGGCCTCCTGGGCGCGGAGCCTCGTCATCCTCGACGACCTGGAGCACCGGGACGCCGCCGCCGTCCGGGCCCGGCTGGACGCCCTCCCCGGACTCCCCGCCCTCCCCGGACTCCCCGGGCCGGAGCGGGGAACTGAACCGGCCCGGCGGGCCCGGCCGTAGTTCCCACGGGAGTGTTGTCGAACACAGGGGATGCATGGTGGGCGAGGAGCAGCGCGGCGGGCCGGAGCGGAGGCCGGCCGGTCTCCAACTCCCCTTGGTGGAATGGGCCCTGGCCGGCGACGGTGATGCCGGCAAGGAGTCGGGCAAGGGTTCGGGCAAGGGGTCGGCGTCCGGGGAGTCCGGGGCGGAGGCGGTTGCGGGTGCGGGTGCGCCGACCGTGGTGCTGCCCGCGCAGACCGGCGCCGGTGGGGCCGGTGGGGCCGGGGCCGTGCTCGGCGCCGGGAGGTCCGCCGTGCCGCCGGTCGCTCCGCCCGACCCCGCCGGAGCCGCCGCCGTCGCGGGGGCGTCGTCGGCGGCCGGGGTGTCCGAGGTGCTCGCCGCCGGCGTGCCGGCCGCCGAACCGGGCGCCGAGCCCGGTGCCGAAGGGGGTGCGCGGTCCGGCCGGGTCTCCCGTCCGATGATCGCGGCGGCCGTCGCCGTCGGCCTGGTGCTGATCGGCACCTCGGTGGTGGTGACGCGGCTCGGCGGCAACGACCACAAGAACGGGCCCGCCCGGGCCGACGCGCCGCCCGGGTACGGACAGGGCGGCGGGGACGGCGGCAACGGCTTCGTCCCCGGCTTCGACGAGCACGGCGGCACCAGCGGCGGCGCCACTCCCGCCCCGGGCGCTCCGGCCGGGGCGGCCGTCCCGCCGACGGACGCCGGGACCGGCTCGCCCGCGCCCGGCGACCAGCCGGCCGCGGCCGGCACCGGCGGCAAGGGCTCCGGTGCCGCCGCCCAGCCCGGTGGATCGGCCAACTCGGCGGGCAGCGGCGGCGGTTCCGGCAGCGGGACCGGCCAGGCCGCGGGCGGCGCGGGGACCGCCCCGGGCGGCAGCGGCGGCGGCGCCAACCCGGCGCCCCAGCAGCCCGCGCCCAAGCAGCCCGTCCCGGACCAGCCCGTCCCGCCGCCGGCCGGGTCCCAGAACCCGGCCCCGCCGCCCGCCAAGCAGCCCGCGCCGGTCACCGCGATCGCCGGGCCGTACTGCGGCGGCTACCGCACCAACGGCTGGTACGACGACGGCGACAAGGGGTGGCGCAACAACTCCGGCGGCTACAGCGGCGAGGGCTGCAACGGCACCTACGCCTCGATGCCGATGTCCGGCGACGCGAACGACGACAAGAGCAACTCGGTGGTCTGGACGTTCACCCTGGACAAGGTCACCAGCTGCACCCTGGCCGTCTACATCCCGGCCAGCGGCAATGTGAAGCAGGTCGGCGGCAATCCGAGCTACTACACGGTGCAGAGCGGCAGCGGCTCGGTCGGCTCGTTCTCGATCAACCAGACGGCCAGCCTCGGCAGCTGGGTGACCAAGGGGCCGTTCCCCTACCGCGGCCCGATCTCGCTCACCCTGCACAGTCGCGGCGTCGACTGGGCGAGCGGCAGCTCGGGGGCCCACCACGCGGCCGGCGCGGTCCGCGCCACCTGCACCGCCTGACGTCCTCGCCGCTTCCGGCCGACCGCTGCCCCCGGTCGGCCGGCGGGTCGGCCGTGCGTCCGTACGGCCGGGACTACGGCTGAACGATCCGTTCCGGTTCACTGAACCACTCCTGACGGAGAGGCCGTTGAGCGGGACAGGATGCACTTCGCGCCCCTCGCCGTTCCGGTCGGGTCTGCCGTGCGGCACGAAATCCTCCGCTCGACGGGCTACCGCTCGGTACCGTCGTCCGGTGGCACCCGGCGTCCGCCGAGTGCCACGGAATCGGAACGAGCGTGAGTCCCGTGATCGGGACGGGGGAGGGGCACGGGATGGATGCGGACGGGCCGGAGGCGCGGGAGTTCGTCGCGGCCCTGGTACGGGCGGGGGCGCCGAGTGCGGCGGGACCGGCCGGACTGGGGGTGCCGGAGGCGGCGGCGGAGCACGTGATCGCGGTCGCCCGGCGGTTGGCGCTGCGGTCGGCGCCGCCGGGGCGGTGGCGGCCGGGGGCGGCGCCGGGGCTGCTGGGGGTGGCGGCGGCGCTGGTGGTGGACGAGCACCCGTCGGCGGCGGGCTGGTCGGGGGCGGAGCGGGAGCGGCTGGCGACCTGGGTCACGGTGCTGATGGAGCACCGCGGCGAGGACGGGGTGGAGGACCTGGTCCGGGCGCTCAACGAGGAGTGAGCGCCCCGGCGGGCGCGCGACCACCGCTCGACGGGTGCTCGGACGGTGCTCGACGGGCACGCGGACGGTGCTCGACGCGTACCGGGCGGTGAGGGGGCCGGGCGGCCGGTGCGGGGAGGGAGCGGGGGCGGCGCGGGGAGGGCGCCGCCGATCCGCTCACGCGGCACTCGGCGACGGGCCGGGTGCCCCCGGCCGGGGCGTTGGCGGATCGTTGGTGAGGACTTGGCGGCGTCCGGCAGTCTGCTGTCACAGTCGCCGCCGGGCCCGGTCCGGCCGGTGCCCCGCGGTGCCCTGCCCGTGCCGTGCCCCCTGCCCGATCTGAGAGGTAGCGCGTGTCGAAGCCGTCCGTCGCCCAGCCCACGCCCGTCGCCCAGCCCTCCGCGGGCCCGTCCGACGCGGCGGGGGCCGCCGCCGCCCCGGCCCGTCCGACCCTCGACCCCGAGACGCTCGCCGAGATCCACCGGCTGCACGGCGGCTACCTGCTGCGTGCGCTGCTGCGGGCCACCGGCGGGGACCGCGGCAAGGCCGAGGACATCCTGCAAGAGACCCTGCTGCGCGCCTGGCAGCACCCGGAGGCGCTGAGCGCCGGCCCGGAGCAGAGCAGGCCGTGGCTGTTCACGGTGGCCCGGCGGATCGCGATCGACCACTACCGGATGGCCGCCGCCCGCGCGAAGGAGGTCATCGGCGAGCAGCTGGAGGACCGCCCGCTCGCCGAGGACCCGTACGAACAGGTCGTGGTGGCACGGGACATCGCGCTGGCGCTGCGCCGGGTGCAGAAGCACCACCGCGAGGTGCTGGTCGAACTCCACCTGAAGGACCGGTCGGTGCTGGAGGCCTCGGCCCGGCTGGGCGTGCCGCCGGGGACGGTCAAGTCCCGCAACTTCTACGCGATCCGGGCGCTGCGCCCGGTCCTGGCGGCGGAGCACGGCTACGCCCCGGTCGAGCGCGGGCACGTCCAGGCGTAGCGCCTTTCCCGGCGCGGCCGCGCCGGCCGCGCCGGCCCCGGCGGTGTCAGCGGCCCGGGGGCCGGTCGGCCGTCCGGCGGTTGAGGGACTCCTCCAGGCTGGTGGTGAACTCGCTGAGGTGGCCGGCCTGCCGGTCGTGGCAGCGGAAGCGGTCGAGCGCCGTGCGCAGCCGTCCGCTCACCTCCGGCTCCCGGCCGCGCGCCACCAGGTGTGCGGCGTAGGACTGTTCGGCGACCGCGTGCAGGTAGAGCAGCCCGGCCTCCTCGCACGCGGCGAGCAGCCGGTGCCAGGCGAGGTCGGCGGCCTCGTCGCGGACCGTCGGCGGGAGGGCCTGCGCCTCGGTCAGCATCGACCAGAGGTGGACCTGGGTGACCGGGGCGGGCGGCAGCAGTTCGCGGGCCTCGCGGGAACGGATCCGGGCACCGTCCCGGTCGCCGGTGGCCAGGCTGACCCAGCCCTGGTGGACCTTGGCGTCGACCAGTCGGCGGCGGTCGCCCGAGGCGAGGGCGAGGGCGGTGGCGGCGGCCGCCAGCCGTTCGGCCTCGCCGGACTTCCCGAGCATCGCGGTGACCAGGGCCAGGGTGGCGAGCGCGCGGACGCGCGCGGACGAGGCCCTCGGCCCGTCCGCCGACTCGGCGGCGGCCACCGCCCGGCGTGCCGACTCCGCCGACTCGTGCCGCCGTTCGAGCGCGACCAGGGCCTGGGCCCGGCAGTTGAGCAGCAGGGCGACGGCGACCGGGTCACCGCACCGCTCGGCCGCCCGCAGGCCGACCCGGGCGCAATCCAGCCAGTCGGTGAACCGGCTGGCGCCGTAGTAGAGCGAGCCGCTGGTCAGGGCGAGCCGCCAGGCGCGGCCGGGGTCGGTGTCGGCGGTGGTGTCGACCAGGGCGCGTACGGCGGGCTCCTCGGCGCGGAACCAGTCGAGCGCGGTGCGGATGTCGACGGCGCCCGGGAGGGCCTGCGGAGGGTGGGCGGGGGAGCCCGCGTCCTCCTGGCCGGGGTCGAGCAGTGCGCCGCAGTGCTGGAGGGCGGCGAGGTAGTGGTCCGCGAGGCGCTCGTGGAACAGGCGCCGGCGCGGCCCGGGCTGTCCGGCGAGCAGCCCGGCACTGAACAGGCGGACCAGGTCGGTGCGGCGGTAGCGGCCGGGCGCGGTGCCGGTGAGCAGGTGGTGGGCGGCCAGCTCGCCGAGCGCCCGGTGGGCGGTGGCGGGGTCGGTGCGGAGCAGGGCGGCGCTCGCCAGGGTGTCCACCTCGGCGCCCGGGTGGGCGGCCAGGGCGGTCAGCAGTTCGGCGGCGGGCGGTGAGAGCCGGTGGTGGGTCAGGTCGAGCTGGGTGGCGACGCCCAGTTCGTCGTCGGCGTCCAGGACGGCCAACCTGCCGCCCTCGTCGGCGAGTTCGTCGGCCAGACCGGCGACCGTCCAGTCCGGCCGGCCGGCCAGCCGGGCGGCGGCGATCCGCAGGGCGAGCGGCAGGCGGTCGCAGAGCCGGGCGAGCCGGGCGGCGGCCTCCGGTTCGGCCCGCACCCGTTCGGGCGTCAGGGCGCGTTCCAGGAGGCGCACGGCGTCGTCCTCGGGCAGTGCGGCCAGGCGCAGCAGGGCGGCCCCGTCGAGGGCGACCAGCTCCTCCAGCGAGCCCCGGCTGGTGACGACGGCGGCGCAGCCGGGTCCCTCGGGCAGCAGGTCGGCGACCTGGTCGGCGTCGGCGGCGTCGTCCAGGACCACCAGCAGCCGGCGGCCCCGGGTCCGTTCTCGGAACAGCGCGGCGCGTCCGGCGCGGTCGGCCGGGACGGCGTCGGCGGGGACGCCGAGCGCGTGCAGGAAGCCGGTGAGGACGGTGTCGGGGTGCGCCGCCCCGTCCGGGGCGAGGCCGTGCAGGTCGGCGTGGAGCCGGCCGTCGGGGAAGCGGGCGGCGGCCCGGTGCGCCCAGGCGGTGACCAGCGTGCTCTTGCCGACCCCGGCGGGGCCGACCACCAGCACCGGGCCGTCCCCGGCGCGGTCCGGGGCGCAGTCGTGGTCGAGCCGGTCGAGTTCGGCCTGCCGTCCGACGAAGTCCACCGGCCGGCGGGGGAGCTGCTGCGGGACCCGGGCGGCGGGCGCGGGGGGCGGCGGGGCGGCGGGCAGCCGCTCCGGGCGGTCGTCGGCCAGCACCTCGGCGAGGGCCGCCCGCAGGGCCGGCCCGGGCCGGATCCCCAGCTCCAGGTCCAGCCGCAGCCGGGCCCGGTGGTAGGCGGCCAGGGCCTCCGCGGGCCGCCCGGCCTGGCGCAGGCAGCGCATCAGCAGTGCCACCGGCTCCTCGCGCAGCCCGTCGGTCCGGACGCTCTGCTCCAGGGCCGCCACCGCCGCCGCGCCGGTGCCCTGGCGCAGCCTCAGCCCGGCCCAGCAGAGCAGCGCGGCGGTGCGGGACTGCTGCAGGTGGTCCACCGCGGCGGTGCGCAGCGGGGTGTCGGGCAGGTCGGCCAGGGCCTCGCCGCGCCACAGCCGCAGCGCCTCCTCCAGCAGCGCGGTCGCCTCGGCGTCGTCGCCGCGCCCGGTGTGCTCGGCGGCCCGCGCGGCCAGGGCGTCGAAGCGCAGGGCGTCCACCTCGTCGGCCGGCCCGGTCAGCAGGTAGCCCGAGGCCCGGGTGTGCAGCGCGAACGGGGTGTCGGCGAGCACCTTGCGCAGCGCGGCCACGTGCCCCTGCACCGCCGCCCGCGCGCTGGCCGGCGGCACCTCCCCCCACAGCACCTCGCAGAACCGGTCCATGGTGACCACGCGTCCGAGCCCCAGCGCCAGCAGTGCCAGGATCGCCCGCCGCTGCGCCCCCGCCGGCGTGGCGAAGCCGTCCGCCCCGACCCGCAACTCCACCGGGCCGAGCAGCCGAATCCGCACCAAGACCCCCACCCTCGCCGTCCACCGTGCCCGGGGTGGCCCCCGGGGTGGAGCAGTGTAGTGCGCGAACCTGTCCGGTCCGCGCCCGCCGATCGCCCCCGCTCCGGTGAGGACGAGGCGGGGGCGGTCGCGGGTTGCGTCGGTCCGCGAGCACGCCGCCCGGCCCGGCCGGTCGTCCCGGTGCCCTCGGCGAGCCCCCAGGCCCGGGGGCGTCCCGGGCGCGCAGTCCCCCGGGCCCGGCCGGGCCCGGGGGCCCGGGGGCCTCCCGGGCGGGCCTATCCTCGGACCGGAGTCCGCGGGCGGGGAGGGGAGGGGCGCGTGCACATCGATCTGCTCGGGCCGGTGGCCGTACGGCGGGAGGACGGGGCGACGGTGACGCCCTCGGCCCCCAAACGGCGGGCGCTGCTCAGCGCGCTCGCCGTACGGCTGAACCAGACGGTGGCCACCGAGGAGCTGATCGAGCTGGTCTGGGACGGCGGGGCGCCGCCCACCGCGCGGGCCGCCCTCCAGGGGCACGTCGCGGCGCTGCGCCGGCTGCTGGACGGGCCGGAGCTGGCGCTGGACACCCGGGGGTGCGGGTACGTGCTGGCCGGCGAGCCCGACCGGGTCGACCTGCTGCGCTTCGCACGCCTCTGCGAGGAGGTGGACGTCCTGCTGCCCGGGCCCGCCGCCCCGCCCGGCGCCGCGCCGGAGGACCCGGCGCTGCCGCGGCTGCGCGCCGCCCTGGACCTGTGGCGCGGCCCGGCGCTCACCGACTGCGGCTCCGCCCTGCTCCGCGAGCGCACGCTGCCCCAGCTGACCGACCTGCGGCTGCGCGCCCTGGAACGGCTCGCCGAGGGACTCCTGCGGGCGGGCCGGGGCGGCGAGTCGGCCGCCGAACTGGCCGAGGCGGCCGACGCCCACCCGTCCCGGCAGACGCTCACCGCCCGGCTGGTCCGCTGCCTGGAGCAGGCCGGGCGGCACACCGAGGCGCGGGAGCGCTACGAGCGGGCGGTGGCCCGGATCGCCGGCCCGCCCGGTCCGGAACTGCGCCGTGCCGGTGCCGGGTTCGGCGCCGGTCCGGTCCGGTCCGGCCGCCGCTTCGTCGGCCGGGCGGCCGAACTCGCCCGGCTGGACGCGGCCCTGCCCGCCGCCCGGGCCGGGCGCCCGGTCCTGGTCACCGGCCCGGCCGGGGCCGGCAAGACCGCCCTGGTCCGGCACTGGGCGGCCCTGCGCGAGGCCGAGCACTTCCCGGACGGCCTGCTCCGCGCGGACCTGCGCGGCTTCCACCCGGACGGGCCGCGCGAACCCGCCGACGTCCTGGCCGAGTTCCTCACCGCCCTCGGCGTCGCCCCGGACGCCCTGCCCGACTCGACCGCCGAGCGCTCCCGCCGGTACCGCGAACTCCTCGCCGGGCGGCGGACGGTGGTCCTGCTGGACGACGCCGCCTCGTACCGGCAGCTTGCCCCGCTGCTGCCCGACCCGCCGGCGGCGGACCCCGGCGGCGCGGACGTCCCGTCGCCCGTCGCCGTGGTCACCAGCCGCAGCCGGCTGCGACACCTGCTGGTCCGCGAGGGCGGCGTCCCGCTCCCGCTGGGCGGCCTCACCCGCGAGGACGCCGCCGCCCTGCTCACCCGCACCCTCGGCCCCGACCGGACCGACGACGCCCCGGAGGCCGTCGCCGAACTCGCCGAGCGGTGCGACCGGCTGCCGCTCGCGCTGCGGCTGGCCGCCGCCCGCCTGGCCGCCCGGCCGGACTGGTCCCCGGCCGACCTCGTCGCCGAACTCGCCGACCCGGAGACCGGGTTGGCGGCCCTCTCCGGCACCGGCGCCGGGACCCGGGGCCCGGTCGGCCTCACCAGCGCCCTCGACCGGACGTACCGGACCCTGCCGCCCGCCGCCGCCCGGCTGTTCACCCTGCTCGGGCTGCACCCCGGCGCGGTGATCGACACCGGCACCGCCGCGGCCCTCGCGGACCTGCCGCCCGCCGACACCCGGACCCTGCTGGCCCGGCTGGACGCCGTCCACCTGCTGGAGGAGGCCACCCCCGGCCGCTACGCCCGGTGCGAGCTGGTGCTCCGCTACGCCGCCCGGCAGGCCGCCGAACTCACCTGCGACGAACGGTTCGTCGCCCTCGACCGGCTGATCGCGCACTACCTGGAGGTCACCGAGGGCTGGACGGCCGGGGGCGCCGCGGGCGGTGACGGCAGCGGGCGGGCGGCGGCCTGGTTCCGCCGCGAGGAGAGCGCCCTGCGGGCCGTGGTGGTCTGCGCCGAACAGTTCGGACGGACCGCCCACTGCTGGCAACTCGCCCACCGGATCAGCCTGTTGTACGAGACCACCGGCCACGACCGGACGCACTGGCGGGCTGTCGTCGAGGCCGGGCTCAGCGCCGCGCACGCCGACGGGGACGACACCGCCGTCGCCCGGCTCGGCACCGACCTGGCCGTCCTGCACATCGCCCGCGCGGCCCACCGCACCGCCGCCGAACACCTGGACCGCGCCGTCGCCGCGGCCGACCGGGCCGACGACGCCGCGCTGCGCCACCACTGCCGCAGCCGGGTGGCCGCCGCACTGCTGCGGGCCGGCCGGTACGAGCGGGCCCTGCCCATGCTCACCGACCTGGTGAGCGCCGCCCGCACCCCGGCCACCGGTCACCTGCTGGTCCACTCGCTCACCGGGCTCGCCGACGCCCTGGTCCTGGCCGGCGACCCCGGCCCGGCCCTGGCCCACGCCGACGAGGCCGTCCGCGCCGCCACCGTCGGCCCCGGCTCGGGCGGTGCCGGGGCCGTCCTCGCCACCCACAGCCGCGCCCGCGCGCTGCACGCCCTCGGCCGCCGCGACGCCGCGCTGTCCTCCGCCCGCCTCGCCGTCGCCCTCGGCCGTACGGTGGGGGACCCGGCGCTGGAGGCGCGCTCGCACGGCCTGCTGGCGGACCTGCTGGACGAGCTCGGCCGCGGCGTGGAGGGGGCGGAAGCCCGCCGCCGGGCCGAGGCACTGGTCGCGGCCGGCCGCTGACGTGCGGGCGGAGGGCCCCGGGCCGTGCGGCCGGGGCCCTGCGCCGTCGCCGGAGCCGCACGCGGAACCGCCCCGGCGGAACCGCGCGCGAACCCGGGATGAACCAACGCCCGCCGTCGAGCCGTTCACCAGAGAGCGGAACCGCAGGCGGAACTATCGGCAGTTCCGCCCCGCGGCTCCGCCCGGCCGCCGGACCGCCCGAGGCCCGGTCGGCCCGGCTGACCTGGGACGCGGCGGCGCCGAGCGGTCGGGTACGGGGAATTCCGCCGTCGCGGCATACTTCTGCCTGGCACCTTCGGCCGGACACGGGTCCAGGCAGAAGTGCGGAAGTGCGACGTGGCGGAACCGGGTGACCGGGTGACCGAGTGGGCGGGAGCGGGGCATGACGGCTTGGGGCGGCGTCGGGGTGGGCGCGGAGGCGGGCGAGTTCGGCGGCCTGCTGGCCGGGCACCGGGTGGCGGCCGGTCTGACCCAGGAGGAACTCGCCGCCGCCGCCGGGGTCAGCCTGCGGGCCCTCGGGGACATGGAGCGCGGCCGTACCCGCGGACCGCAGCGGCGCACCGTACGGGCCCTGGCGGAGGCGCTGGGCCTGGACGAGGAGCGGGCGGAACAGCTGGACCGCGCCGCGCAGTCGGGGCGCCCGCGCGGCGTCCGGCCGGGCCCGGCGAGGACGGTGCCCCAGGCCCCGTCCCCGGTTGTGCCCCAGCCCGCGGCCCGGGACCGGGCCCCCGCGGCGAGGCCCGTCGCCGCCGGCCAGAGCGCCCTCGCCCTGCCCCGCGACATCGCCGACTTCACCGCCCGTGAGGGCGCCCTCGCCGCCCTCGCCGGACTGGCCTCGGACGAGCGGCCCCGGCACCCCCGGGTGGTGCTGATCAGCGGTCAGCCCGGCCTGGGCAAGACGGCCTGCGCCCTGCACGCCGCCCACACCCTGGCCCCGGACTTTCCGGACGGCCAGCTCTCCCTCGACCTCGGCGGCCTGTCCGCCCAGCCGCTGTCCGCCCGGGACGCGCTCGGCCAGGTGCTCCGCGCCCTGGGTGTCGAGGACGCGGCCGTACCCGCCGGGACGGAGGAGCGCGCGGGCCTCTACCGGGCCCTGGTGCGCGAACGGCGGCTCGTCCTGGTGCTGGACGACGCCGCCGACGAGGGCCAGGTGCGCCCGCTGCTGCCGGGCGCCGGGCCGGCCGTGACCATCGTCACCAGCCGCAGCGCGCTGCCCGGCCTGGAGTCGGTCCACCGGTTGGGCCTGGACGTGCTCTCGCCGGTCGAGGCGGCCGGCCTGCTGGCCCGGATCGCGGGCCGGGAGCGGATCGAGGCCGCGCCCGACGCCACCGCCGAACTGGCCCGGCTCTGCGGCTACCTGCCGCTGGCGCTGCGCATCGCCGGGCAGCGGCTGGTCGCCCGGCCGCAACAGCCGGTGGCCCACCTGGTGCGCCAGCTCGCCGCCGAGGAGAACCGGCTGGACCTGCTGGAGACCGGTGACCTGGCGGTCCGCCCGGCCTTCGAACTGTCCTACCGACGGCTGCCCGCCGAGTCCCGACTGGTGCTGCGCCGCTGCGCCCTGACCGCCGGGCCGGACTTCACGGCGGCCGTCGCCGCGGCCTACGCGGACCGGTCGCCGGCCCGCACCGAGCTGCTGCTGGAGCAGCTCGTCGACGCCGGTCTGGTACAGCCGGCCACCCCGGACCGCTACCGCCTGCACGACCTGGTGCGCCTCTACGCGGGCGAGCGGCTGGCCGTCGACGAGTCGGCCGAGGAACTGGCCGAGGCCCGCACCCGGGCCGGGCGCTGGGTGCTCGGCCGGGCGACGGAGTACGGGCTGCGGTTCGACCCCGAGCACGCCAAGGACGGCGCCGAGCCGACCGGCTCCGCGCCCGCGCACCTCACCGAGGCGGCGCGCTGGCTGGAGTACGAGCACCCGGAGTGGCTGGCCGCCCTGCACCGGGCGCAGCGGGCCGGCCGGTACCGGGAGGTGATCGACACCGCCGAGGCCATGCACTGGTTCTCCGACCGGCTGCTGAGCTGGGGGATCTGGGCGGAGGTGTTCCAGCTCTCGGTGGACGCCGCCCGGGCGGTCGGCGACCGGCGGGCCGAGGCGGTGCACGTCAACTACCTGGCCTGGACCTACGTCACCTGTCTGCACCGCTACCAGCGCGGAATCGAACTGGCCTCCGAGGGGCTGGAGTTGGCCGTCGAGACCGGGGACAGCGAGCAGCAGGGCTGGGCCCTCACCTACCTGGGCTCCGGCCTGCGCCACCTGCGGCGGCACCGGGAGGCGACCGACGCGCTCCACCGGGCGGCGGACGCCTTCGCCCTGGTCGACAACCGTTCCGCGCTGATCGGCCGGCTGGTGGTGCTGCGCGGCGCGGCCACCTGCCTGCGCGAGTCCGGGCGGGCCGAGGAGGCGGTGGACTCCCGCCGGCGGGCGCTGGCCGGCGCGCTGGAGCTGGTCGAGCGCTGGTCCTCACCGCTGATGCACCTGCTGGCCGCCATGACCGCGCACGAACTCGGCCTGGACCGGGCGGCGCTGAAGCGCTGGCCGGCCGCCGAGAAGGCCTACCGGCAGGCCCTGGTGCACTACGAGGCGGTCGGCCGGCCGGACAGCATGACCAAGACGCTGACCGAGCTCGGCACCGCGCTGATCGAGCAGGGCCGCGCCGAGGAGGCCCGCGAACTGCTCACCGAGGCGCTCACCGACCTGAGTGCCGACGGTCCCCGGCCGGGCCCGCCGCGGCCCTGACCCGGTCACCCGCGCCCCGGGCCGGACGGCGGGCCGTCGGACCGGGGGCAGGGCGACCGGGGGCAGGCGGCCGGGTCAGGGCGACCGGTGCTGCCAGGAGGGTCAGATCCGGGTGTCGTCCACCACGGGCACCTGGGCCGTCAGACGGGCGCCGGGGGCGCCGGGCGCGCCAGTGCCCTGGGTGTCCGCACGCGGCGCGAACGCCGAGCGCGGCGCGACCGTGGGCTTCTTGCCGCAGAAGGCCGGCTCCAGGGTGTTCATCAGGCCCTGCGTCACCGCGCCGTTGTTGGAGGCGTTGGCGAAGACCACCACGCTGCGGTGCCCGTCCAGGGCGGTGAACGACTGGGTCTGGAACCCCTGCACGATGCCGCCGTGGCCGTACACGTCGCCGCAGCTCAGCGAGATGCGGCGGAACCCGAGCCCGTAGGAGACCTTCGCGGTGGGCGTGGGCAGGACGGCGGCCATCTGCTGCACGGAGGCGTCCGAGACGAGCCCGCCGTTGCTGCCGGCCACCAGCGCGGTGAGGAAGCGGTCGAGGTCCTCGGCGTCGGAGATGACGGCCCCGGCGCTCCACACCCAGGAGCCGTTGGACTCGGTGGAGTCCAGCAGCGGCTTGCTGCGGTCGTCGTTGGTGAGGTAGCCGGTGACGTGGGCGCCCTGGATCGCCTGGTCCGGGACCACGAAGGAGGTCTTGCGCAGGTGGAGCGGCTGGATGATCCGCTCGTTCAGCACCTCGGCGTAGGGCTGGCCGGTGAGGTTCTCGATCGCCAGGCCGAGCAGTACGAAGTCGGTGTTGGAGTAGGAGTAGCGGCTGCCGGGGGTGTACTGCACACCGTGCTTGACCGACAGCGCCACCAGGTCGCGCGGGTCGTACACCGTGCTGCGGATGCGCGCCTCGAACGCGCTGGTGGTCTCCTCGCCGGCCTGCTCCAGCAGGTCGTTGGTGTGGTCGTAGATGCCGGCCCGGTGCTCCATGACCTGGCGGCCGGTCATGGTCCAGCCCTCCGGCAGGGTGCCGGCCGGCAGGTACTCGCGCAGCGGCCGGTCGAGGTCGATCCGGCCCTCCTCCACCAGCTGCATGACGAGAACGGCGGTGAACATCTTGCTGTTGCTGCCGACCCGGAACCTCCACGAGGAGTTCATCGGCGTCCCGTCCAGGTTCGCCAGGCCGGTGGCCACCGAGCGGGTGTCCTCCTGGGCGCCGTGGTCGCGGATCACCGCGAAGGCGCCCGGGGCACCGGCGGCCGTGGTGGCCTGAAGGGCGGCGAGCACGCCGGCGACGTCGGCGGCGGGCGCGGCGGCGGTGCCCTGCTCGGCGGCGACGGCGTGCGCGGCACCGGTGGCCATCAGGACGGCACCGGCGGCGGCGACCGCGAGGGGACGCAGAAGGCTGGTCTTCGCCATGTTCCTCGGTTCTCTCATCTGCTGACGCGGCATCGGACCGCGCCGATCGAAGATCACTATCACCGGCCGGGGCGGCTGCTGGCAATGTGAACCGGTTCGCCCGCATCGTCCGTTGTGGGCACCGCCCGGGAAGCCCGTGCGAACCGCCCGTGAACCGCCCGGCGGGGCCGCACCGTTCGTTTCCCGGTCCGGAGCCAAGGTTTCACCTGCCGTCGTCTACCCGCGTTGACGGCCGGGCTCCATGCTGTTCGGGCGCTCCTCGTGCTCCGGTGCGCCCACCGCACCGGCACCCTGCCCGCCGGAACCGCTCCCCAGCCCCGCCCGCCCGTCGCCGCCCGCGACCGTAGCGTCCGTCCGCGCCATCCAGCAGATCCCTCCCCAACCATGGAGCTTCCCCATGCCCCTGGCCTCCCTGGCGCGCCGCGCCGGTGCCCTGCTGCTCGCCACCACCGGCCTGATACCGCTCGCCGGCAGCGCCCAGGCCGCCACCGCGGCCTCCGGCACGTACACCGCGGTCGTCTTCCCCGACCAGGACCACACGGTCGTCTACAACCTGATCAACTCGGCGACCCGGTCCGTCGACGTCACCATGTACGAGCTGCGCGACACCACCGCCGTCAACGCCCTGGTCGCCCGTCAGCGGGCGGGCGTCGCGGTCCGGGTGATCCTGGACGGCGCGCACACCTCGGTCAACGGGGCCGCCTACTCGGCCCTCAAGGCCGCCGGCGCCGGTGTGACGTACTCCTCCACGGCGTTCGTCTACACCCACCAGAAGACCGTCACCGTGGACGGCGCGACCTCGCTGATCATGACCGGCAACCTGGACTCCACCTACTACGCCAACGACCGCGACTTCGGCGTCGTCGACACCGACGCCAACGACGTCGCCGCGATCGAGCGGGTCTTCGCCGCCGACTACGCCAAGACCGCCGTCACCCCGACCGACGGCGACAACCTGGTCTGGTCGCCCACCGACTCGCAGTCCCGGCTGCTGGCCCTGATCAACGGCGCGCGGACCAGCCTCGACCTGGAGCAGCTGGAGTTCGGCGACCAGGCCCTGGTGGACGCCGTCGCCGCGGCTGCCGCCCGCGGCGTCACCGTGCGCGTGGTCGGCATGAACCCGACCTCGTACGCCGACTACTTCGACCAGGTGACCACGGCCGGCGGCAGGGTCGTCACCTACTCCTCGACCACCGGTCTGTACGTCCACGCCAAGGTCATCGTCGCCGACTACGGCACCGCGTCGGCCAAGGTGTTCGCCGGTTCGGAGAACTTCTCGGACAACTCGCTGAACCACAACCGGGAACTGGGCCTGATCACCACCGACTCCGGGGTGCTCACCACCATCGAGTCGACCTTCGCCGGCGACTTCGCCAACGGCACGCCGTACTAAGCCGCGTACGCCCTGGGCCGCGTACGTCCTCGGCCGGACGCCACCGGGCCGAACACCCCGCCGCCACGGAAACGCCCCACCCGCCCCACCCCCCCATGCCGAGCGGCTCGCCGGGCCGCTCCTCACCCAAGGACTTGTCATGACTTCGTCCACGAAGACCCGGAACCCCCGGTCCCGCCGCACCGCCACCGCGATCGGCTCCGCCGTCGCGCTGGTCGCCGCCTCCGCCGGCCTGTGGGCGGCGACCGCGTCCACCGCGCAGGCAGCCGCCCTGCCCACGCCCGACCACATCATCGTCGTGGTGATGGAGAACCACGCCTACACCCAGGTCATCGGCAGCAGCAGCGCCCCGTACCTCAACAACACCCTGAAGGCGGGCGGCGCCAACCTCACCCAGTCCTTCGGCATCACCCACCCGAGCGAGCCGAACTACTACGCGCTGTTCTCCGGCTCCACCCAGGGCACCGTCGACGACAGCTGTGTGACCGTCGGCGGCTTCCAGAGCGCCAACCTGGCCTCCGAGGTCATCGCCGCCGGCAAGACCTGGGCCAGTTACAACGAGTCCCTGCCCAGCCAGGGCAGCACCGTGTGCAGCAGCGGCAACTACGCCCAGAAGCACAACCCCTGGTTCGGCTTCGGCAACGTCCCGGTCAGCTCGGCCAAGACCTTCGCCCAGTTCCCGACCGACTACACCACCCTGCCGAACGTCTCCTTCGTGGTGCCGAACCTCTGCAGCGACATGCACGACTGCTCGGTCAGCACCGGCGACACCTGGATCAAGAACAACCTCGGCGCGTACGCCACCTGGGCGCAGAGCCACAACAGCCTCCTCGTCGTCACCTTCGACGAGGACAACAAGCTGTCCGGCAACCGCATCCCGACCCTGGTCTACGGCGCCCACGTCACCCCCGGCAGCAGCTCCGCCACCACCTACAACCACTACAACGTGCTGCGCACCCTGGAGGACCTGGCCGGCACCACCGGTCACGCGGGCAACGCGGCCTCCGCGAGCGACATCACCGGCATCTGGAACTGACCAGCGGTGATCAGGGCTTGACGTGAGCCCCGGTCCGGGTCGGCGGCCGCTCGGCCACCGGCCCGGGCGCGGGTACGGGTACGGTCGTGGGCTCGGGCAGGGCCGTGGACCCGGGTACGGTCGTGGGCTCGGCCCCGGACGGGGTTCCGGGCCCGGCCGCGGGAGGCGCGCGGTGCCCGCGCACCCCGGGTACCGCCGCCGTGCCCGCGCAGACCAGGGCCACCAGTGCCGCGGCCGCCAGCAGCGGCACCCGGCTGCCCCAGGCGTCGGCGGCCAGCGGCGCCAGCACGTACCCGAGCGGGGCGGCGGCCAGCGAGAGCAGCCAGTCGTACGAGGTGACCCGGGCCAGGCTCCCGGCCGGGAAGTCCTGCTGCACCACCGTCTCCCACAGCGGGTTGAGGAAGCCCAGCCCGGCCATCGCCACCGCCTGCGCCGCCACCGCGACGGGTGCCGGGGCCGGGACGGCCAGCGCCAGCAGGGGCAGCGCGAACAGTGCGAGGGCGAGGTTCCCGGCGAGCACCGGGCGGCGCGGGCGGAGCCGTCCGGCGAGCAGCGAGCCGACCAGCAGGCCCACCGCCCCGGCCTGGGTCAGCGCCACCCAGGCGCCGTCGCCGCCGAGGCGGGTGGCGGCGATCAGCGGGCCGAGGGTGAGCAGCACGGCGTTCGCGCCGTTCCACACGCCGTGGGCGATCAGGCTGGTCCAGTACCAGTCGCGGGCACGCACCTCGCTCCAGCCTTCGGCGAGGTCCCGGCGCAGCGAGCGCGGCCGGCTGGTGGCGCTGTCGGCGCCGTCGGGGCCCGGGGCCCGGTCGGCGGTGGACCGGGGGAGCCGGGCGAGCCGCAGGAGCAGTGCGGCGCTCAGGACGAAGGAGGCGCCGTCCAGCAGGAACGCCCAGCCGGGCCCCGCCGTGTACACCAGCAGCCCGGCGAGGGCCGGGCCGGCGAGGCGCGCGGCGCCGGTCGCGGTGCCGAGCAGGGCGTTGGCGCGCAGCCGCAGTGCGCCCCGGACGGTCGCCGCGACCAGCGGGGAGGCGGTGGGCGCGGCGAAGGCGGAGGCGGTGCCGCCGACCGCCGAGGCGAGGGCGATGTGCGTCAGGCTCGGGTGCCCGCCGAGCAGTTCCAGGCCGACGAGCACCTGGGTGACGGCGCGTACCAGGTCGGTGGCGAGGGCGACCAGGCGCGGGTCGAAGCGGTCCCCGGCCACGCCGCCGATCGGCAGCAGGAGCAGCTTCGGCACCATCGCGCAGCCGAGCACCAGGGCGAGGGCGGTGGAGGAGCCGGTGGCCCGGGTGACGGCGATGGCGAGGGCGGCCGGGACGACGGCGTCGCCGAGGGTGGAGATCGTCCGGCCGAGGAGGAGCAGGCGGAAGTCGGGCAGGCGCAAGGGGTGGCTGGTCACGCGCCGCACTGTATTTCGGTGACGAAATTTCGGCAACGAATATTTCGGTGGCGTTGCTTCAGGGTTTGTAGACTCCTCCCATGGCCGAGCACCTCCCCCCGCAGGAGCACCTCCCCTCGCAGGACGCCCCGCTCCGCGACTGGACGGACGGCCACGTCGAGCGCTGGCAGCCCGTGCTGCCCGACCTCGACCCCGTCATCGAGGCCGCCGTCACCCGGATGTGGCGGCTCACCCGCCACCTCGGCCGGGTCCGTGAACAGGGCGTCGCCGACTACGGCCTGCACAAGCACGAGTTCGACACCCTGCACGTCCTCGCCGGGCGCGGCGGCCACGCCGCCCCCTCCGACCTGCGCGCCGACCTCAACCTCGCCCCGGCCTCCGTGACCGGCCGCCTGGAGACCCTCGAACGGCGCGGCTTCGTCCTGCGCACGCCCTCGACGGAGGACCGGCGCAAGGTCGACATCGTGCTGACGGAGGCCGGGCGGGCCGCCTGGCACGAAGCCCTGGACGTGGTCGGCCGGGAGGAGCGCCGGCTGCTGGGGGTGCTGTCCGAGGAGGAGCGCCACACGCTGTCGGAGCTGCTGCGCAAGGTGATGCTGGCCCAGGAGCAGGGCGGGTGACCCGCTCCGGCCCCCGGAGGGCTCGACCCGCCACCCGCGTCCCTGGTATCGATAGGGGCGTGCGATTCGAACTGGTGCCGATGCCGGACGGTGTGGGGGCGCGTCCCCGGGACGGGCGGGGGTACCCGGTGCCGGCGATCACGCCGTGGCACGGGGGCGAGCCGCAGTTCGCGCTCACCGACCGCGACCGCAGCGCCGACTGCGCGCTGGGGCGCCGCTGTTCGGTGTGCGGCCGGCTCATGGAGCGCGGACCGGTGTGGCGGGTCGTCGGGCCCGCCGAGAGCGCCGCGATCGCCGGGGCGCTCGCGGCCGGGCAGCCGTACCGCAACCTCGCGCCGACCATGGAGGGCCCGGGGCACCGGGCGTGCATGCTCTACGCGTCGATGGTCTGCCCGTACCTGGCCCGCCCGAACGCCCGGCGCCGGGGGACCGCCGAGAACGCGGTCGGCGGGGACGCGGCCGACGGACTGACGTCGGCCGCCGTCCGCGGGGCGGCGCGCGGCGGACTGGGCGCGGTCGTCGGCTTCGGGGACTACGAGTACGCGGTCACCGACAACCGGGTGCTGTTCCGCTTCCTCGACCTGGTCGAGTTCCTGCCGCACGAGTCGGCCGACGAGCACCTGGCCGCGCTGCGCGCGGAGTTGGCGAAGCCCGACCGGGGGCGGTAGCCCGGGGTCCGGGGTCCGGGCTGGGCCCCGGGCGCGCCTCAGGGCCGGTACGCCGGCAGGCCCTTGACGGTGGACACCGGGGTCGGCGCGGCGGACCCGTCGGCGGGCAGGGTGCTGACCCCGTCCGGGGTGCGGGCCGCGATGGTCCTGCCGTCGGGGGACCAGGCGGGCTCGGTGTAGTCCGTGGCGGCCGAGGGGGTGAGGTCCTTCTCGGTCTTCCGGTCGGACTGGGTGGAGCGGGTGAACAGGTGGTCGTGCCCGTTCACCGAGCGGACGAAGACGAGCTGCTCGCCGTCGGGGGAGAGGGCGGGCTGGGAGCCCTTGCCCATGTCCCGCGCGTTGGGCCGGATGTAGTCGTCGTAGAGGTACACCTCGCCGGCCGGGGTGTTGGCGTACGCGATCCCGCCGTGCCGGCCGCCCGCGGAGGCCCAGGTGTTCCCGGTCTGCGGGGGCTGCGGCAGGTTCTCGTTGCCGCCCTCGGAACTGTGCGGGGTGAGCACCTCGGGGGTGGCGCCCGGAGTCCCGGCCGGGACCCGCTCCAGCCGCAGGGTGCCGCCCTTGGCGGACGCGAAGACGATGGTGTTGAAGCGCTCCAGCCCCTCGGCGCCGGAGGTGTCGCCGGGCTGCGGCGCGGCACGCAGCCAGGTCGGGTGGGACCAGGTCTCCCCGCCGGGGTTCCTGGCGAGGGTGGCCTTCCCGCCGCCGTCCGGGTTCGCGGTCACCAGGTCGCCGTTGCCGTCGATGAAGGCGGCCTTCCTGCCGTCGGGCGACCAGGTGAGGTCGCGGACGACGGTGCCGAAGTCGACGGTGGTGCCGTTCAGCGCGACGGTCCGGGTGCCGGTGCTGATGGTGAGGTGGTTGGCGGCGGAGGTGCCGTTCACCTCCTTGCCGCCCGGCGTGGGGCTGCCGGAGCCGGACGGGCCGCCGGACGGGCCGCCGGACGCGCCTGCGGCCGGTGCCGGTGCCGCCGAACCGGACCCGGAGCCGCCCGGGGCGGCGGTGGGACCGGAGTCGGCGGCCTCGGGGCCGCAGGCGGAGAGCAGGACCGCGCCGACGGTGGTCATCAGGGCGATCGCGGCGGCGGTGCCGAATCTGTTGCGCACGGACATGTCCAGGTCCCCCTCGGATGCTGTTCGCTTCGACAAGGAGCGTCCCAGGGCCGGGTCAGTGACCGGTTCGGGGCGTGTCACAGGCCGGGAACAGTGCCGGGCCCGCGTGGAGCGGCGGTCAGCGGCGGTCAGCGGTGCGCGGGACGTCGGGGGCCGGGGCCGGGGCCGGGGTTGGGGTCGGGGCCGGGGGTTCAGAGCCCCAGCTCGGTGAGCCCCGGGTGGTCGTCGGGGCGGCGGCCGAGCGGCCAGTGGAACAGCCGCTCCCCGGCGGTGATCGGCAGGTCGTTGACGGACGCGTGCCGCCGGGCCATCAGGCCGTTCCGGTCGAACTCCCAGTTCTCGTTTCCGTAGGAGCGGTACCAGCGGCCCGCGTCGTCGTGCCACTCGTAGGCGAAGCGGACCGCGATCCGGTCGCCGTGGTACGCCCAGAGCTCCTTGACCAGCCGGTAGTCGAGCTCGCGCTGCCACTTGCGGGTGAGGAAGTCGGCGATCCGCTCGCGGCCGGTGAGGAACTCGGCGCGGTTGCGCCAGCGGCTGTCGGGTGTGTAGGCGAGGGCGACGCGGTGGGGGTCGCGGGTGTTCCAGCCGTCCTCGGCGGCCCGGACCTTCTGCCGGGCGGTCTCCTCGGTGAACGGGGGCAGGGGCGGGCGCCGGTCGGCGCCCCGGTCGTCCGGTTCGGTGGGCTGTCCAGGCATGGGGGACTCCTCGGGAACGGTCATTCCGCCGGTGAGAACGATCGTTCTCACTCTGGTGGCTACGATAGGAGAATCATCGTTCTCGCGCAAAGGGCACGGCAGATGGAGCACGAAGACCCGCGGACCCGGATCCTGGACGCGGCCGAGGAGCTGTTCTACGGGCAGGGCGTCCAGGCGGTCGGCATGGACGCGGTCCGGGCCGCCTCCGGCATGACGATGCGCCGCCTCTACCAGCACTTCCCGTCCAAGAACGACCTGGTCGAGGCCTACCTGCTGCGCCGCGACGGCCGCTGGCGGGCGGACCTCGCGGTGTACGTCTCCCGCGTCGGCGGCCCGCCCCGGGAGCAACTGCTCGCCGTCTTCGACTGGCTCGGCCGCTGGTTCGCCGAACCGGGCTTCCGCGGCTGCGCGTTCGTCAACTCCCTGGGCGAACTGGGCGCCACCACCCCCGTCGTCGTGGCCGCCGCCCGCCACCACAAGGAGGAGTTCGGCGGCTACCTCGCCGGCCTGGCCGAGGCCGCCGGTGCCCCGCCCGCCACCGCCGTCCACCTGACCCTGCTCGCCGAGGGCGCCATCACCGTCGCCGCCGTGCACGGCGACCCGACGGCCGCCGCCGACGCCAAGCAGGCCGCCCGCCTACTGCTGGACGCGGCGGCCCCGGCCTGACTGCCTCCGCCCGGGACCACCCCGAACCGGAGGCCAGGGCCCGCGAACCGGCCGCGCACGGGTGCTACGTGCGCGTGCCCGACCTCTTCTGCCCGCACGGACCGGCGCCGGTGGTCGCGCTCCCCGCACTCACCGCGCGCGGGTCCACCTCGGCCTGGCCGAGGGCGACCTGTCACCCGAGTCCCTCGCCGTGCTCGACCGGGCGCCGGACGCTACAGGTGTCGACTGCACCTCCGGGACCTGCCCCGGCACCGTCCACGGCCGCACGATGTCGGACACCGCCGCCTTCGACACCGTCGCCGTCGACCCCGCGGCCCCGCGCCGCCATCGGGACCGGCTGTTCCCCCTCCTCGGCGGTGCCCTCGCACGCGTCCGAGGCCCCGCCCGGCTGCCGGGTGGCGGCCGGGCGGGGCCCGGTTCGGGTATCGGTCAGGGGAGCCGGTTTCCCGGGGTCCGGCCCCCGAACCGGGGGAGACGGGACTCAGCGGATGGTGTAGCCGGTGCCGAAGGCCGTGATGGTGAACGGGCCGTCGAGGTTGTCGTTGCCGGTGGCGGCGATCCGGCGCAGGCACTCGACGCGGTCGACCGACTTTCGCCACTCGTCGGCGGTGGAGGAGTTGGCCGGGTTGGTCAGGTCGTCGACGCGCACGTCGAAGAACGCGGTCAGCCAGGCGCGCTCCCCGGCCGTGGACGGGGTGCCGGCCTTGGCGTCGGTCCGGGCGATCAGTGCGGGCAGGGCGTCGTACTCGCCGCCGTTGCCGTGCTGGATGGAGGCGTCGTAGAGCTCGGCCCGGGCCAGTGCGGTGGTCAGGCCGAGCCGGTCGGCCTGGTCCATCGCCGGGGTGAAGTACCGCTGGTCGACCTGGTCGTCCTGGACCTGTCGGAAGGCGGGGTCCTCGGCCGACTGCTTCCAGGCGGCGATGTACTCGCTCTCGGGCAACCCGCCGGTGTCCCCGCTGCCGGACGCGGCCAGCCGCTCCAGCTCGGGGACGAAGCGGGCGAGCGGGTTGTCGGGGGAGACGGCCGTGTAGGCGCGGACGACCTTGAGCGCGTCGCCGTCGTTGGTGGTGAAGCCGGCCCGGCCGGCGGTGACGCCGCGGCCGTCGTTGATGTTCTCGGCGTAGCCGTACTGGATCTCCGTGGTGCTGTTCTCGAAGACGCTGATCAGCTGGTCGGCCCGGCGCCGCTGGTCGGGCGTGAGCCCGCCGGCGGCAGCGCGCGGGGCGGCGGCGGACACGGCGTCGGTCCGGGCCGGGCCGTCGGGTGCCGCCTGCGCCGGGGTGACCGTCCAGGCGGCTCCGGCGGTGAGGGCGGCCACCGCGGCAACGGCGGTGAGGCGGTGGGTGGTTCGGGACACAGGCATGGAAATGCTCCGATCTCCGTGGGGGAAGAGCGCGAGCTCGCGGCAGCAGATTAGGGCGGGAAGCAGGCAGGGGTCCAGAAGGTAAGGAAACTTTCCTAATAAAATTGCGCAGGCTGTGCGGGTCGCCGATCAGGGCCGTCGCTCGGCCGTCGCCCGGTCGTCGCCGAACGGGCCGCGCCGGTGGTACCGTCCGACCGTCTGGCGGCCGATGCCCCAGCCCCTCAGCCCGCACCCGGGCGTTCCTCCGCCCGCGTACAGCGCGGCACTCGCGCCCGTACGCGCGTCCTGCACCCGGACGACACCACCGACCCCGACCGGTACGGAGCCCGACCATGAGTACACCCAGCAGCCCCCGAGCCACCGTCACCCGGCTCCTGCCGCCGCGTCTGGTGGCCACCGACCTCGACGGGACGATCGTGCGCGGCGACCGCACCGTCTCGGCCCGCACCGTCGCCGCGTTCGCCCGGGTCGAACGGGCCGGCGGGCACGTCGTCCTGGTCACCGGCCGCCCGCCGCGCCTGATGGGCGAGATCGCGGCCGCCTTCGGCCACCGGGGTGTGGCGGTCTGCTCCAACGGTGCCTTCGCCTACGACATGCGCACCCGCTCGGTGATCGCCGAGCGACCGATCCCGGTCGACGTCCTGGCCGAGACCGCCCGGTTGCTGCGCGCCGCCGCGCCGGGCATCGGACTGGCCGTCGAGTACGCCCAGGACCTGGCCGGCGACGCGCGGTACGAGCCGGGCGACTGGGACGCCGACACCGCCGTCCGGCGCCTGGACGACGCCCGGCTGTTCGGCCGCCCGGCGCCGAAACTGATCGGCCGCCACCCGGAGCTGTCCGCCGACGACCTGCTCGCGCTGGTGCGTCCGGTGGTCGGGGACCTGGTCACCGTCTACCACTCCAACGGCGAGCGGCTGGTCGAGGCCGTCGCCCGGGGGGTCAGCAAGGCCGCCGCGCTCGGCGAACTGGCGGGGCGGCACGGGATCCCCCGGGAGCGGACCGTCGCGTTCGGCGACATGCCCAACGACCTGCCGATGATGGCCTGGGCCGGCACCTCCTACGGCGTCGCCAACGCCCACCCGGAGGTCCTCGCCGCCGTGGACCACGTCATCGCCGGCAACGACGAGGACGGGGTCGCGGCCGTCCTGGAGAGCCTGTTCCCGGAGTGAAGGGGCGGACCCGTGGGTGTGCGGGCCCCTCGGTGTGCGGACCTGTCGGCGTGCGGACCCTTCGGTGCGGGGCCGTCCGGCTCCAGCGTGCGTTTATCGGCCATTGATCGTTACCGCCTAGCGTGGCGCCCATGGACGAGAGAACGGCCGAGCGGCCGGGGACGGCGCCCGAGGGGCGGATGACCGAGCAGGACACCGAACGGTTCCGGCTGTTGTTGGCGAGGCTCGAGCACTCGCTGGTGGCGGACCGGGAGGCGGCGCGGCGTGATGCCTGAGCTCGCCGAGTGGCGCCCGGTGGCGGTGGTTCCGCTCTGGCACCGCGGTGACGGCGTGGGCGGGGCAGGGGAACACGGGAACGCGGACCGGCCCGGGGTGCTGCGGGGGCACCCCGGACCGCCGCCGGTCGATCGGCGGGAGGCGGTGGAGGCGGAGCCGGCCGGCTGAGGGTCGGTCAGCAGCTGCAATCGCAGCAGTCGCACCCGTCACAGCAGTCGCAACCATCACACCCGTCGCAGCAGTCGCAGCCGTCGCAGCCACAGTCGCAGTCGCAGCAGTCGTGCCGCTGGCAGAAGCCCTCGCGGCGTTCGCGGCTGAACGGGTCGTTGTGGTCGCAGCAGAGCAGCTGGCAGGTGCAGGCCATCAGCGCCCACACCGCGCAGCCGGCGAGCAGGTTGCGCGGGTGCGGCGGCTTCCCGCCGGGCGGGGTGAAGCCGGGCCCCTGCGGCACCCACGGGGGGACCGGGGCGCCGGGGTCCTGGCCGGGCGGCGCCTGGCGCGGCGGCGCGTCGTGCGGGTGCTCGCCCACGGCACCGGCCGCGTCGGCACCGCCGGTGCCGCCGTCCGGGCCGCCCGTCCGGCAGGAGCTCGCGTGCCGGGCCGGTCCGAAGACCCGGCCGACGGCGCGCTCGGTCTCGTGCGCGAGCAGGACGTGGACCAGCGCCCGGTCGGCCAGCTCGACCTCGCGCAGCGCGAGCCGGATGCCGTGGACGGCGTCGCGGCAGAGCCGTTCGGCTTCGGCGCGGTCGGTGCCGGTCGCGGTGAGCGGGTTCCAGGCACCGGCGGCGGCGTCGGCGGCCTGGTCCTCGGCGGCGTCGAGGAGGTGGGCGAGCCGGCCGAACAGCCGCCCGGCCTCGGCGAGCGGGGCGGCGTTGCCCGGGCGGCCGGCGATCACCGCGGTGTGCGCGAAGGCGGCCGAGGTGGCGGTCTCGGTGGGCTCGGTGACCAGCAGGACGGATCCGCCGGGTGCCAGCGAGCGTTCCAACTCGCCCTGTCGGGAGGCTGCTTCGAGCAGTACGCCGGTGTCGAAGCCGACCGTCGAGGCGCTCCCGGCGCTCTTCCGGTCCCAGCGCCGGGTGACGGCGCGGGCCCCGGCGGCGACCGGTCGGCGGGCGAACACGCCGTCGCGGTCCTCGACGTGGTCACGGATCTTCACCGAGGCGAGCGCGAGCGAGACGGCGGCGGCGAGCCGGGCGCCCTCGCCCTTGGCGACGGAGGCGGTCCGCATGCCGCGCAGCGGGCACGGCCCGGCGGTGCGCCGCCAGGAGGAGTCCTCCCGGGCGGCCTGGGCCTCGACCAGGACGGAGATGATCAGGCCGTCGTAGTTGGTGGCGGTCCGGGCGAGCTGGCCGTGGTCGTCGCGCAGTGCGAGGCAGAGCCCGCACAGGTGGGCCATCCACGAGGTCTGCAACCGCTCGGACAGCCGGTGCCTGCACGGTCTGATGATGCCGAACACGATCGTCCCCCTAGCCTTGCGGGCCGCTGACCGGCCCCGAATCGCCGATCATCATATGAGCGGCGGCGCGTCCGGGCCGAACCCCTGCCGGGCGGAGGGTTCCGGGGGCGGCACCCTGGCGGCTCGCCCACCCCGCCGGGGGACGAACGGCAGGGGCGGGCGAGCCGCCGGACCGTCAGCCCCGGGGTGGACGAGCCGCCGGACCGTCAGCCCGTCCTCAGGCGCGGCAGCGCAGCAGCTCCAGCGGCGGGTGGGCCAGCAGGTCCGCCCAGAAGTCCTCGCCGAACTCGCGGACACCGGCCTCGGAGACCCGCAGCGGCACCCACTCCAGCTGCTCGAACCCGGCCGACCGCAGGGACTCCTCGTAGACCTCCCGGCGCGGAACCGTGGCGACGATGCTGATCGGCTGCGGGTCGAGGAGCGCGGTGACCCTGACCAGCGGGCCCGCCGCGGCCTCCTCGCCGGTCGGCTCGCAGCGGAACCCGTAGGCCTCCAGGGAGGAGCAGTCGAACCGGTAGTCGGGGTTCTGGGCGAACACGACGAACTCACCGCCCGGCACCAGGCTCCGGTGGATGGTGCGGCACATCCGCTCCATCGTTTCGGGGGACTCGGCGTAGTTGAGGCACTGCACTCCCAGTGCCAGGTCGAAGCGCCGGTCGAGCGGCGGGAGGTCGGCCACGTCGCCGACCTCGTACCGCACGCCCAGCGGGTCGCGCTCCTCGATCGCCCGGGCGGCGGCGATCATCTCGGCCGAGATGTCGACGCCGTACACCTCCGTCGCCCCGCGCCGCTTGAGCTCCCTGCTGTAGAAGCCGGTGCCGCAGGCCAGGTCGAGCACCGACCTGCCGGTCACGTCCCCGACCAGGCCCAGGACGCTCGGCACCTCCCCGTAGCGCGCCAGTGGCAGGGACTTGAACCCCTCGAACGCCTCACCGATCCGGTCGTACTGCTGCACGGTCACTGTCGCTCCTCCGTCGGTTTCCCCGGCCGTGGCCCCGGCCCCCGGCACCCGGCGCCACCGATCCGGCGCCACCGATCCGGCGCCACCGATCCGGTGCTGCCGGTCCGGCTGCGCCGGTCGGGCCCTGTCGATCAGGGCGTGCCGCGGCCTCTGGCGGGCAGTCAACCGCACCCCGTCCGGGGCGCCGTACTGGCGGAAGCCACAAAGCTTCCGGCCGTGCCGGCCCCCTCCGGCGGTCGGGCGTACGGCGTCGCGAGGTCAGGGCGGTGGCGGGAAGCGGCACAGGGGATCCCATATCCGGGATAGCATCGCGAATATGGGAATCGACACGGCCGTGGACGAGCGGCTGGCGCAGCGCCTCGCCGAGCTGAGGCTCGAACGGGGCTGGACCTTGGAGGAGTTGGCGCGGCTGGCGGACGTCAGCCGGTCGACGCTGTCACGGGTGGAGCGGGCGGAGGTCAGCCCGACGGCGGCGCTGCTGGGGCGGCTCTGCGCCGTCCACGGGCGGACGATGTCGCGGCTGCTCGCGGAGGTGGAGGCGGGCCCGGCCCGGCTGGTGCGGGCCGGGGAGCAGCAGGTCTGGCGGGACGGGGAGACCGGGTTCGTCCGGCGGTCGGTCTCGCCGCCGCACGGCTCGCTGCGGGCGGAGATCGTCGAGGGCCTCCTGCCCGAGGGCGCCGACATCGCGTACGACCGGGTCTGCGTGCCCGGTCGGGAGCACCACCTCTGGCTGTTCGAGGGGCGGTTGGAGCTGACCGTGGACGGTGAGGCGCAGCTGCTCGCCCCCGGTGACTGCCTGCGCTACCTCTCCGGGACAAGCCGCTTCCGCAGCCTCGGCCCGGGCGCGGCCCGCTACGCGCTGGTGGTGGTGGAGCCGTGAGCGCCGCCGCCGGTCCGATAGCCAAGGAGCGCTTCGACGCCGCCGGGCGCCGCGTCCTGCTGGTCTGCGTCGCGGGCGGGTTCACCACCCTGCTCGACCAGTCCGTGCTCAACACCGCCATCCCCGCGCTGCGCGGGACCCTGCACGCCGGGCCGTCCGACCTCCAGTGGATCGTCGCCGGGTACTCGCTCGCGTTCGGCCTGGCGCTGATCCCCGGCGGACGGCTCGGCGACGTCATGGGCCGCAAGTGGTTCTTCGTCAGCGGGCTCGCCCTCTTCACCCTGGTCAGCCTGGTCTCCGCGACCGCCACCGAGCCCGGGGTGCTGATCGCCGCCCGGCTGGTCCAGGGCGCGGGCGCGGGGCTGGTCAACTCCCAGATGATCGGCACCCTCCAGGACGTCTTCGACGGCCAGCTGCGGGCCCGCGCGCTCGGCATGTACGCCGTCACCGGCGGTCTCGCCTTCGCGCTCGGCCCGCCGATCGGCGGCGCCGTGCTGGCGGCGGCCGGCCCCGAGCTCGGCTGGCGGCTGACCTTCCTGCTCAACGTCCCGTTCGGCCTGGCCACCGTCCTGCTGGCGGCCCGCCACCTGCCGAAGCCCCGCCCGCGCACCCGCGACGCCGACCTCGACCTGGTCGGCCTGGTGCTGGTCGGCGCGCTCACCCTCGCCCTGATGCTGCCCTTCGTCCGGCCGCCCGGCTGGGCCGGCCGGCTCGCCTTCGCGGCGGCGGCCCTCCTGCTGCTCGGCGCGCTCGTCCGGTGGCAGCGCCGCTACGCCCGGACCGGCGGGAACCCGCTGATCCACCCCGCGCTCACCCGGTCCGCGCCGTACGCCCTCGGCACGGCCACGGCGATGGCCCAGTTCGGCGCCTCGCTCGCCGCCTCGCTCGTCCTGACCATGTTCCTCCAGGACGGCCTCGGCCTGTCCCCGCTGGGTGCCGCGCTGGTCGCGCTGCCCTCGGCCGTCGCCATGGGCGTGGCCTCCGCCCTGGCCTGGCGGGTCGTCCAGCGCTTCGGCCGGCGCACCGTCACCGTCGGCATGACCGGCTCCGCCCTGACCATGCTGGCCTCCGGGCTGGTCGCGCACTGGGCGCCCGCCGCCGTGCTGCCCTGGCTGCTGGCGTTCCTGCAGCTGCTCGGCGGCGCCTCGATCGGCCTGATGGGCTCCACCAACCAGGCGTACGTGCTGCGCCACGCGCCCGCCGAGGCGGCGGGGGTGAGCGGGGCGATCCTCCAGATGGCCCAGCGGATCGCGGCGGCCGTCGCGGTCTCGGCGCTGTCCGGCGTCTACCTGCGGCAGACCGCCGGGGGCGGCGGGCACCGCTCCGCCTACCTCGCCGCGAGCACGGTCTGCGCGGCCGTGGCCGGACTCGCCGTCCTGGCCTCGGTCCTGGCGGGCCGCGCCACGGCCCGGGAGCAGCGCGAGGACGAGCCCACCCCGGTGAGCCGAGGGCGAACAACCGTTCGCTAGCCCCCTCCGGGCCCGTACGGTGGTGGCCATGACCGATGTACGGACCGTGGACCTGCCCGGGGTGACGCTCGCCTACCGTGAGAGCGGCTGTGCCGACGGCCCGCCGCTGGTGCTGCTGCACGCGCTCGGCGAGCGCGCCTCCGACTGGGACGTCGTCCTGCCCGGCCTCGCGCCCGGCCACCACGTGTACGCGCTCGACCTGCGCGGCCACGGCGACAGCGGCCGGCCCGGCGGGTACGGCCTGGAGGCGATGCGGGACGACGTGCTGGCCTTCCTCGACGCGCTCGGGCTGGACCGCGTCGACCTGGTCGGCCACTCGATGGGCGGCGCCGTCGCCTACCTCCTCGCCCAGGCCGCGCCGGAGCGGATCGGCCGGCTGGTCCTGGAGGACATCCCGGCGCTGTACCCGCGCCCCGCGAGCGCGGTGCCGGACGAGTCCGACACGAGCGTCCACTTCGACTGGGCGATGGTCCGGGCCGTCAAGGCGCAGCTCGACAGCCCCGACCCGGCCTGGCGCGAGGGCCTCCGGAGGATCACCGCCCGCACCCTGGTGGTCGCGGGCGGCCCGGCCAGCCACATCCCCCAGGAGCGGGTCGCCGAGCTGGCCCGGCTGATCCCGGACTGCCGGCTCACCACGGTGGAGGCCGGGCACCTGGTGCACGGTGCCCGGCCCGAGGAGTTCATCGCCGTGGTGGCGCCCTTCCTCTCCCGCTGAGGGCCGACCGGCTGCCTTTCGGCTGCCTGTCGGCCGGCGGTCAGCCGCCGCTCAGACGCCGTGCTCGGCGGGCAGCCGCCCGCTGCGCACCGCCGCGAGCAGGTCGGCGTGGTCGGCCTCGGTGCGGTCCGCGTAGGCGACGGCGAAGGCCGCCACCGCCTCGTCCAGCGCCTCGCCCTTGCCGCAGTACCCCGCCAGCAGGCCCGGGTCGGCGGTGTGCGCGTGCGCCCGGGCCAGCAGCGCGCCGGTGATCCGCGCGTAGTCGTCCAGCTGGGCGGGCTGCAGCGCGGCCGGGTCGACGCTGCCCTTGCGGTTGCGGAACTGCCGCACCTGGTACGGGAGCCCGTCGACCGTCGTCCAGCCGAGCAGGGTGTCGCTGACCACCTGCATGTGCTTCTGGCCGAGGACCACCCGGCGGCCCTCGTGGCCGTCCTGCGCCACCTCCGGGAGGTACGGCAGCAGGGCGGACGGGCGGGCCTCCTTCACCTGGAGCACCAGCGGCTGGTCCCGGTGGTCGGTGAGCAGCACCACGTACGAGCGGGTGCCCACGCTGCCGGTGCCGACCACCCGGAACGCCACGTCCTGCACCCGGTACCGGGACAGCAGCGTGCGCACCTCGGCGGGCACCGTCGCCACGTACGGGCCGAGCGCGTGGGCGACGGCGCGGGCGGTCGCGTCGGTCACCTCGGTGAGCACCGGGGGAGCGGCCGCGAACCGCCAACCGCCGTCCGCCGTACGGGTGGTGCTGCGGGCGGCGAATCTCGCGCTGGTGTTGCCCAGCGCCTTGGCGCCGACCTTGCGCAGCACCTCCGCGAGGTCGTGCGCCTCGGTGAAGGACACCAACTGCTCGTCCGCCACGGCGTTCCAGGCGTCCAGCGCGGGCAGCTTGGCGAGCGTGCGCATGGTCCTGCGGTACGAACCGGCCGCGTGCCCGGCGGCCTCGCGCACGGTGCCCTCGCTCGCGCCGGTCTCCCGTCCGGCCAGCACCAGGCTGGCGGCGAGCCGCTTCAGGTCCCACTCCCACGGGCCGGGCACGGTCTCGTCGAAGTCGTTGATGTCCAGCACGAGTCGGCCGCGCGCGTCGCCGTACAGGCCGAAGTTCGCGGCGTGCGCGTCCCCGCACAGCTGCGCGCCGACCCCGGTCACCGGCGTGCCCGCGAGGTCGGCGGCCATCAGCCCGGCCGACCCGCGCAGGAACGCGAACGGCGTGGCGGCCATCCGGCCCACCCGGATCGGCACCAGCGCGTCGATCCGGCCCGCGTTCGACGCCTCGATCGCCTCCACGGCGGTCGGCCGACCGGGCGCCACGGCGAACTCCGCGTGCCGCTCCCGGGGCACCCGCGCCCGCAGTTCCTTGCCCCGCTCCCGGCCCTGTCCGTCCGGCGCCGACGCGAACCCGGCCACCGCGAACCCGCGCCGGGCCTGCCCGGCCGGGCCGTCCTCCTCGCGGTCCCTGCCGTCCTTGCCGCTCGTGCGGCTCGTGCCGTTGGTGCTGCCCGCGCCGTTGGCGCCCCGCTGCGCCACGACGCCCGGCCCGCGCCGGCCCTCCGTCGCCGCCGGCTCCGCCCCGTCCACTGCCTCGGTCATCCGTGCCACCGCGCCCCGCCCGTCCCTTCCGGTCCTCACCCGCCCGCGACCTGCGCGGATGGTTCATCGGGGGGAGTGACGTCCGGGGTGGCGCGGTGGTTCCTGACGGGCGGACGGGTTGTGCGGGTGCCGGGGGCACGGGGCGCGCGGGTGGTGCTGCCGGGGCGCGTGGGGTGTGAGCGGGCGCCGGGTGGTGCCCGTCCGGAACGGGGTAGCGTGGGCCCTGTGGATGACCTTCGGGGGAGCCTGCCGGCCCGGGCGGCGGCCGGGGCGGCAGCGGTGGTGACGGTGGCCGCAGGGCTGGGCGTGCGAACGGTGGCGGACGGGGACGCCGCCAAGTACGCGGGGGACGCGCTCTACACCGTCCTGCTCCACACCCTGATCGTGCCGGCCGCGCCGCGTACCCGCCCCGTCCGGGCCGCCGCACTGGCGGCCGGGCTCAGCTGGGCCGTGGAACTGTTCCAGCTCACCGGCCTGCCGGACGCGTGGGGCCGCCGCAGCACGCTCGCTCGGCTCGTCCTGGGGTCGACCTTCAACCCGCCGGACCTGTTCTGGTACCTGGTCGGCGCGGCCTGCGCCGCACTGCTCCACCAGGTGGTACGGAGCCGGGTGCTGCGGAACCGGGCGCGGCGGAACCGGGCACCGGGGAACCCCGGTCCCGAAACGGCGCCCGGCTCCGCAGGCTGACGGTCCGTCAGAGCGGCAGCAGCTCCGGCCGCTTGGGCTCGACGTGGTCGCCCGAGGACTCGCCGCGCAGGCGCCGTCCGACCCAGGGCAGCAGGTGCTCACGGGCCCACTGGATGTTTTCCCGCCGCTGGTCGGCGGGGGTGGGCACGGGGGCGTCCGGCCACGGGGCCTCCGGGTCCTGCTCGGTGGCCAGGCCGAGCGAGCGGGCGGCCAGCAGGGCGACCCGCTGGTGGCCGTCGCCGGACAGGTGCAGACGGTCCTCGCTCCACGCGCGGCGGTCCTGCACCGCGCGCAGCGACCACAGGTCGGCCACCTTGCAGCCGTTGCGGTCGGCGACGGCCCGCATGTGCCCGTTGTAGGTCGCGATCTTGCCGCGCAGGTGCTTGAACAGCGGCACGTCGCGGGTGTCGAAGCCGGTGCAGATCAGCACCGTCCCGGCTGCTTCGGTGAGTTGGACGACGGCCGCCTCGAAGCGCTCGGCCACCTCGTCGGGGTCGCTGCCCGGGCGGAGGATGTCGTTGCCGCCGGCGCAGAAGGTGACCAGGTCGGGCCGGAGCCGGCGGACCTCGGGCACCTGCTCGGCCACGATCTGGTCCAGCAGCCGGCCGCGCACCGCCAGGTTGGCGTAGCGGAACGCGCCCGGCGGGCGACCGTCCGCCAGGATCCCGGCCAGCCGGTCGGCCCATCCGGCGAACCTGCCGTCGGCACCGGGGTCGTTCAGGCCTTCGGTGAAGCTGTCCCCGAGGGCGGCGTACGAACTGAGGTCAAGGGTCTCCTGGAGGTTCGGCATGAAGGAGATAGTTCACCCAATCAAGTGACCTACGCCACCGTAGGTGACCCTGGTGGCACGTGAGATGGACCACGTGGCCTCGACCGCCTTCTCCGGCCCTGTTCCGCCGCAGAGCGCCCGGCCCGCCGAAGCACAAGATCCGCGCCCCCTTCCGGTTCCGGGCCGGGCGGGCGGATGCTCGACGGGTGCGGCCGCCCCGGCCGCCGTCCCTCCGGGGGAGGCATCCATGACCACCGACCCGCGATCCGGCCCGTCCGAGAACTGGTCCGTCGACGACCGCTGCACCAACTGCGACGTCGCCCGGCAGCTCGCGCCCGGACTGGTCCGCGAGCACGCCGGCCGCTCCGAGCTGGTGCGGCAGCCGCGCGACGAGGCCGAGCGCCGACAGCTGTACGCCGCCGCCCACGCCTGCCCGACCCGCTCCATCCGCACCGGCGCCGGCCCGCTCGACCCGGCGTCCGACCCCTTCCCGCTCGCCCTCGCCGACGACCTGCTCCTGCTCGGCCACAACTCCCGCCACACGGCGGGCGCGAACTCCTACCTGTGCCGCCGCCCCGCCGGCCGGGTGATGGTCGACACGCCCCGCTACAGCGAGGCCCTCGCCGCCCGCTACGCCGCGCTCGGCCCGGTCACCGACGTCCTGCTGACCCACCGTGACCACGCCCGGCACGGCCGGGCGTACGCCGACCGGCTCGGCGCCCGGCTGTGGATCCACGAGGGCGACCTGGACGCGGCACCGGACGCCGACCGGGTGCTGCGCGGCACCGCGCCGGTGGAGATCGCCCCCGGGCTGGTCGCCCACCCCTTCCCCGGCCACACCCGGGGCAGCGTGCTGTTCGTCGCCGAGGAGCGGTACTGCTTCAGCGGCGACAGTCTGTACTGGTCCCGGAGCACCGGGGACGTGGAGGTGCAGGAGGCCGTCACCTGGTACTCGATCGAGGAGCAGACCGCCTCGCTGGAGCGCAGCCTGGGAGCGCTCCGCTTCGAGTGGCTGCTGCCCGGCCACGGCGACCGGCGCCGGATGCCCGTCGAGGAGGCGGAGCGGCGATTGCGCGCCCTGGCCGGGCGCTGCCGGAGGCTGCGGCCCGGTCCGGTGGACTTCACCGCGGTCCGCTGGTAGCGGCGCGAGGGCCCCGCCCGCTCTCCGTCCGGAACGGGGCGCCCGCCGCCCGTGAAGTGCCTGCCGAGTGCCCGTGGCGTGCCGTCGGCGTGCCTGCGGAGTGCCCGTGCGCCGGGGCTCGCGCCGGGTGCGCGGGTGGGTGCGCCCAGCGGGTGCGTCCGCGCGGGTGTGCGAACGGCGCCGCCGGGGCAGCCGCCTCTGGAACAGAACGGGTGCCCCGCTCCGGCGGGGCCCCGACTCCCAGCGATCCAAGGACGGTTGAGCCATGCCCGCACAGCCCCCGGAGCGCACCGCCCGGCCACGTCGCTATCTGATGTGTCGGCCGACGCACTTCACCGTGGACTACGCGATCAACCCGTGGATGGACCCGACCCAGCCCACCGACACCGCGCTCGCGCTCCGCCAGTGGGAACTGCTCTACCGGACCTACCGCCGCCTCGGCCACACCGTCGAGCTGATCGACCCGCTGCCCGGCCTGCCCGACATGGTCTACGCCGCCAACGGCGCGACGGTGCTGGACGGCCGGGCCCTGGTGGCGACCTTCCGCTACCCGGAGCGCGCCGCCGAGTCGGAGGCCTACCACGCCTGGTTCCGCGAGCACGGCTACCGCGAGGTGCACCGCGCCCGGCACGTCAACGAGGGCGAGGGCGACCACCTGGTGGTGGGCCGCCGGGTGCTCGCCGGGACGGGCTTCCGCAGCTCGCGCGCGGCCCACGCCGAGGCGGGCGAGCTGTTCGGCGTCCCGGTGGTCAGCCTGAACCTGGTGGACCCGCGCTTCTACCACCTGGACACCGCGCTGGCGGTCCTCGCCGACGACCACGTCATGTACCACCCCGAGGCCTTCGACGCCGACAGCCGTGCCGTCCTGCGCACGCTCTATCCGGACGCGATCCTCGCCGACCGCGCCGACGCCGAGGTGTTCGGGCTGAACGCGGTCTCCGACGGCCGCCGGGTGCTGCTGCCGGAGACGGCCAAGAACCTGGCGGGCCGGCTCGCCGACCACGGCTACCAGCCGATCCCGGTGGACGTCTCCGAACTGCTGAAGGGCGGCGGCGGGGCGAAGTGCTGCACCCTGGAACTCAGGTCCCCGTGACCGCGGGAGAGACCAGCAGCACCTCCAGGGTGCGCGGCCCGTGCACCCCCTCCACCCGGTCGAGTTCGATGTCGCTGGTCGCCGACGGCCCCGAGATCCAGGTCTGCGGGCGCACCGGATCGAGTCGCGGCAGCGCGAGCGGCACCGAGGCGACGACCTGCTCCGGTACCCGGACCACGCAGACGTGGTGGTCCGGGACGAGGGAGAGCAGCCGCCGTCCCTGCCCGGGGCCGCCGTCCAGCACGATCGTGCCGGTCTCGGCCACGGCCAGCGCGCAGCCGGTGACCACGCTGTCCACGAGGTCGAGCCGGGCGGCGGTGAGCGTCCCGCCGTCCGGCACCAGCTCGACGGCGGAGGCGGCCGCGGCCAGCCACCGCACCGGCAGGCCGTCCGGCACGGCGACCGTCCGGCTGCCCCGCTCGGCGAGCAACCCGGCGATCCGCTCCGGCAGTTCGTCCTCGCGGCACCGGTGCACCCGGGCCCGGTAGTCGGCCAGGTTGCGGTGCAGCAGGTCGGCCAGCGCCGCCGGGTCGTCCGGCGGCACGTGCGCCGTCGAGTAGTCGCGCGGCACCGACTGCCCGTCCGTCCCGTCCCTCCCGGCCGTGTCGCCCAGGGCGGCCCGGATCCGGGCGAGGACCGTCTCCCGGGCGCCCGCACCCCCGGCCGTGTTCCCCGTGGTTCTCCCCGTCCTGTCGTCCCCTGTGGTCATGCGCGGTTCCTCCGCCACCAGTCGCGGAACGGTTCGGCCGGCACCTCCGGCAGGTCCCGGGTGTCGGTCCAGGCCCGCCCGGGCCCGGGCAGCCGGCGTGGGTGCAGGGCCCGGGTGCGCCCGGCCAGCCGTTCGGCGGCGGCGAGCGCGGCCGGGTGGTCCAGCACGTACCCGGCGGCGGCCACGGCGGCCCGTTCCAGCGGGTGCCCGCCCTGTTCGGCGACCCGCTCGCGCAGGTGCACCAGCACCTCCGGGATGTCGATCGCCACCGGGCACACCTCGTAGCAGGCCCCGCAGAGCGAGGAGGCGTACGGCAGCGAGGCGTCCACCGGGCTTCCGGTGCCGCGCAGTTGGGGGGTCAGGATGGCGCCGATCGGGCCCGGGTACACCGAGCCGTAGGCGTGCCCGCCGGCCCGCTCGTACACCGGGCAGACATTGAGGCAGGCCGAGCAGCGGATGCAGCGCAGCGCCTGGCGCCCGACCCGGTCGGCGAGCACGGCGGTGCGGCCGTTGTCCAGCAGCACCAGGTGGAACTCGGACGGGCCGTCGTCCGCCGTGGTGCCCGTCCACATCGAGGTGTACGGGTTCATCCGCTCGGCGGTGGAGGAGCGGGGCAGCAGTTGGAGGAACACCTCCAGGTCGCGCCAGGTCGGCACCACCTTCTCGATGCCGACCACGGAGATCAGGGTGCGCGGCAGGGTGAGGCACATCCGGCCGTTGCCCTCGGACTCGACGACGACCAGGGTGCCGGTCTCGGCGACCATGAAGTTGGCGCCGGAGACGGCGACCCGGGCGCGCAGGAACTTCTCCCGCAGGTGCAGCCGGGCGGCCTCGGCCAGGTCGGCGGGGGAGTCGGTGAGGCCCTCGGGCGCCGGGCGGCCCCAGGCGGCCATCCGCTCGGCGAAGACCTCCCGGATCTCGGAGCGGTTGCGGTGGATCGCGGGCACCAGGATGTGCGAGGGCCGGTCGTCGCCCAACTGGACGATCAGCTCGGCGAGATCGGTCTCGTAGGCGGTGATCCCCTCGGCGGCGAGCGCCTCGTTCAGGCCGATCTCCTGGGTGGCCATCGACTTGACCTTGACCACCTCGTGCTGTCCGTCGTCACCGCCGCCGGTGGCCCGGACCAGGTCGGCGACGATCCGGTTGGCCTCCTCGGCGTCGCGCGCCCAGTGCACGGTGCCGCCGGCCGCGGTGACGGCCTCCTCCAACTGGAGCAGGTAGCGGTCGAGATGGCGCAGGGTGTGGTCCTTGACCGCCTTTCCGGCGGCGCGCAGCTCGGCCCAGTCGTCGAGTTCGGCGACCGCCCGGGCCCGCTTGTCGCGGATGGTGTGGGTGGCGTGCCGCAGGTTGGCGCGCAGCCGCTCGTCCCGGACGGCCCGGGCGGCGGCCTGCGGGAAGGCCGGCATGCCGAGGAACGTGCCGCTCACGCGGGCCTCCAGGGGTGCTCTTCGGTACTGGCCAGGATCTCCGCCAGGTGCAGCGTGCGCAGTGCCTCGCCCCGGCGGCGCAGGGTTCCGTCGAGGTGCAGCAGGCAGGAGTTGTCGGCGCCGCACAGCACGTGGGCACCGGTGCCGAGGGCGTCGGCGATCTTGTCGGCGGCCATGGCGGCCGAGACCGCCGCGTTCTTGACCGCGAAGGTGCCGCCGAAGCCGCAGCACTCCTCGGCGCCGGGCAGCTCGACCAGGTCCAACCCCCGGACGGCGCGCAGCAGTCGGCGCGGCCGCTCGCCCAGGCCGAGCAGGCGCAGCCCGTGGCAGGAGGGGTGGTAGGCGACGCTGTACGGGAAGTGGGCGCCGACGTCCTCGACGCCGAGCACGTCGGTCAGGAACTCGGTCAGCTCGTACACCCGGGGCGCCAGGTCGGCGGCGAGGTCGGCGAGTTCGGTGCCCCGGCCCTCGTCGGCGGCCCGGGCGCCGATCCGGGGGTAGTTGTCCCGGACCATCGCGACGCAGGAGCCGGAGGGCGTGACCACGTGGTCGTACCCGGCGAAGGCCGTGGCCGTGCGGCGCACCGACGGCTCGCAGGCCCTCCGGTAGCCGGTGTTGTACATCGGCTGGCCGCAGCAGGTCTGCCCGGCGGGGAAGTCCACCGCCACGCCGAGGCGTTCCAGCAGTCGCACGGTGGCGATCGCGGTGGCGGGGAACAGCGCGTCGTTGACGCAGGTGGCGAACAGCGCGACCCGCATCCGGGCTCCCTCCACTCGTACGGCACCGGCCCGCTCGCGATCGTACCGAGCGGACCGGTGCCGTCGTGGGAACTCGTCGTCGGAACCGTCGTGGGAACTCGTCCCGGGGACCCGTCGTGGGGAACCGTCGTGGGGACCCGGGGCAGCCGCGCCCGGGTCCCCGAGGGGGGCTCCGGGGTCAGGCGCCAAGCCAGAGGTCGGGGCCGAACACCTCGTAGTGGATGTCCGCCGCCGGGACGCCCGCGATCAGCAACTGCTCGCGGACGGCGCGCAGGAACGGCAGCGGGCCGCAGAGGTAGGCGGTGGTCCCGGCCGGCACCTCGACGGAGGCCAGGTCGACCAGCCCGGTGCGCCCGGCCGGCCACTCGCCGAGCGGCCGCTCGTAGAAGACGTGCGCGGTGGCGTTCGGCAGTTCGGCGGTGAACCGCTCCAGGTCGGCGCGGAAGGCGTGGGTGAGCTGGTCGCGGTCGCCGTGCACCGAGACGATCCGGCGGGTGGAGCCGGTGGCGGCCAGGTGGTCGAGCATCGCGGTCATCGGCGTGTTGCCGATCCCGGCGGAGGCGAGCAGGACCGGGCCGTCGCCGTCGGCGAGGAAGATGTCGCCCATCGGGGTGGAGAGTTCGACGGTGTCGCCGGTGCGCAGGTGGTCGTGCAGGTGCCCGGAGACCTCGCCGCCGGCTTCGCGCTTGACGGTGAAGCGCAGGGCGCCGTCGGCGCTTGCGGAGAGGCTGTACTGGCGGATCTGCCGGGCGCCGTCGGGCAGTTCGGTGCGCACCGAGACGTACTGGCCGGGGCGGGAGGCCGGGACGGGGCGGCCGTCGGCCGGGCGGACGAGGTAGCTGGTGACGGTGTCGGTCTCCTGGTGGCGGGTGACCACGGTGTACGGGCGCCACAGGTCGGTGGGGTCGCCGCCCGCGGCGGCCTCGGCGCGCAGCCGTTCCTCGACGGCGATCAGCGCGTTGGCCATCAGCCAGTAGACCTCGTCCCAGGCGGCGGCGACCTCGGGGGTGACGGCCTCGCCGAGCACCTCGACGATGGCGGCGAACAGGTACTCGTGGACGATCTTGTACTGGTCGTTGTCGATGCCGACCGAGACGTGCTTGTGGGCGATCCGCGCGAGCATGGCGTCCGGCCGCTGGTCGGGGTGGGCGACCAGCGCGGCGGCGAAGGCGGCTATCGAGCCGGCCAGGGCCTGGCGCTGGGTGCCGTTGGCCTGGTTGCCCCGGTTGAACAGGTCGCGCAGCAGCTCCGGGTGGGCGGCGAACATCCGGTCGTAGAAGCGCGGGGTGATGTCGCCGATGGCGGCGCCCACGACGGGCAGGGTGGCCTCGATGACCTCGGCGGACTTCGCGGACAGCATCAGTGGGGCTCCTAACTGGCATCTGAGATGCGCATTAAAGGGCGTGCGGTGCCGCACGGCCCCGACGGAGGGTCGGTGGACCGGTGGGGTGGGTAGGTGGGGCAGGTCGGCGGATCAGCCGGAGGCGGGCCCCGGGCTGGGTCTCGGCGTGAGGCTGAGCAGGACCGGCCCGGTGGGGGCGGCCACCAGGTCGTCGACGCAGAGCCCGTCGAGCGCGGCGAAGAACGCCTCCTGGGCGGTGCGCAGCGCCCCGCGCAGGCGGCACGCGGCCCGCAGCGGGCACGGCGGGTCGTCCTCGCAGCCGACCACGTCGCCGACGCCCTCCAGCTCCCGCAGCAGCAGTCCGAGCGAACCGGTCCGCCCGGCGAAGGTGAGCATCAGCCCGCCGCCGCGACCGCGCCGGGCCTCCACCACCCCCAGGTGCTGGAGCCGGCTGACCACCTTGGCCGCGTGGGTGTACGGCACGCCGACCGACTCGGCCACCTCGCGGGTGGTCGGGTTGTCGCCCTCGCCCAGGACCGCCAGTCGCATGGCGATCCGCAGGGCGATGTCGGTGCTCTTGGTCAGCCTCACGTTCGAAACGCTATCGAATGCGACTCCACAATTCCAATTTCCTGCACACCCCTGATCGGGTCGCCTCCATCGGGCCGTCCTCATGGGGCTGACTTCGGGGCTGCCGAAGCGAAGCGGTCGGATCTGAACAGTTGGCGACATTAGCGGTCACGCCCTGACAGGCAGTCAGGGCGCCTTCTACGCTTCCTGCGGCCCCGGGCCCGCCCCGTACGTGACGTATCGCACGTACCGCACGGCCCGCACGGCCCGCGCCACCCGAACCGCCCGCAGCACCCGTCGTACTCGCACGACGCGCACCATCCGCACCGCCGATCCCGCTGGAGAGACCGTGAGAACACGCCGAGCACCCCGCCGCACGCTGACGGCCGTGACCGCGATAGCCGCGGCTACGGCCGCACTGCTGTCCGGGTCCGCCCCCGCCGAGGCCGCCGCGCCCCCGCCCACCATCGCCGCCCAGGTGGCCGTGGCGCCCTACCCGGCGGGCGTCGCCCTGACGCCCGACGGCGGCCACGCCTACGTGACCAGCCAGAGCAGCGGCACCGTGAGCGTGCTGGACACCACGAACAACACGGTGAGCGGCACGTTCACCGCCGGCACCGGCTCCTACGCGGTCGCCGTTTCGCCCGACGGGCACCGCGCCTACCTGACGCACCACCTGGACAACACGGTCAGCGTGGTGGACACCACGACCGCCACCGTCACCGCGACCGTCCCGGTCGGTGCCCAGCCGTGGGGCCTGGCCCTCTCGCCCGACGGCTCGCGCGCCTACGTGAGCAACGCCTCGGCCGGCACCGTCAGCGTGCTGGACACCTCGTCGAACACCGTGACCGCGACCGTCCCGGTCGGCGCCGAGCCGCACGGGCTGGCCGTCTCGGCGGACGGGAAGAAGCTGTACGTCGCGGCCTCCGGCGCCAAGGCGGTGAACGTCGTCGACACCGTGAGCAGCACGGTGAGCGCCACCGTTCCCGTCGGCCACAGCGCCTTCGGCCTCGCCCTCAGCCCCGACGGCACCAACCTCTGGGTGGCCGACGGCGACGACAGCACCGCCGCCGTGATCGACACCGGCGCGAACACCCTGCTCGGCACCGTCCCGGTCGGCTCCGGCCCGTACGCCGTCACGGTCGCCCCGGACGGCTCGGCCGCCTACGTGTCCGACTACGCCGACAACACGCTGAGCGTGGTGGACACCGCCAGCCGGACGGTCACCGCGACCGTCCCGGTGGGCGCGAGCCCGTACACCCTGGCCCTGACCGCCGACGGGCGGCACGGCTACCTCGCCGACTTCACCGGCGGCGCCGTCCAGGCACTCAACTTCCCGCTGCCCGTCCCGGCCGTCACCGCGATCACCCCGAACGGCGGCTCCGGCACGGGCGGCACCACGGTCACCCTCACCGGCACCGACCTGAACGGCGCCACCGCCGTCACCTTCGGCGCGGCCGGCCCGGCCACCTCCTTCAGCTGCACCAAGACCGGCTGCACCGCCACCGCCCCCGCCACCGCGGTGACCGGCCCGGTGGACGTCCAGGTCACCACGGCCGGCGGCACCAGCGCGGCCGTCGCGGCGGACCGCTTCACCTACACGGCGCCCAGCGCCCACCTGGCCGTGGCGCTCACCGCGACCCCAGTGACCCAACTGCTCGCCAGCCGGGTCGACTACACGGTCACCCTCACCAACCAGGGGCCCGACCCGCTCACCTCGGCCACCGTCGCGGCCGGCCTGCCCAGCGGCCTGGCCGCGAGCTCCACCGACTGCACCGTCGCCACCGGCAAGCTCGCCTGCGCGCTGTCCACCCCGCTGGCCAAGGGCGCGAGCACCACCCGGCACTTCTCGGTCAACGTCGGCCTGCTCTCCCTCCTCCGCAGCTGGGACGTCACCGTCGCCCGCACCGCCGGCGTCCCCGCCGACCCCTCACCCGCCACCAGCCAGGACACCCGCAGCTGCTCCGCCGTCCTCGGCCTCCTGATCACCTGCAAGTAACACCCGCCCCCGGCCCTGGCCACTTCGCCCCGCCGAGCTGGTGCTCGGCGGGGCGAACGAGGGCCTCGCCGCCAGGCGGATCGACAACGAGCACGCGGATCGGCTTTCCGGAACCGCCCCGAGTTCCGCTGCTCCGATCCTCCTCTGATGGTGATGCCGCGATGATCAGGCGCGGGTGCGCCTCAGCGCCACTTCTGCGTGGCGGACCAGTTGCACTGCCACTGGTTGGCGGTCGCACCGTTGTGAGTGGCGTCGCCCCAGATCTCCAGGCACTTGCCGGAGTTCCTGTTGCCGAGTTCGCCGGTGGATGTCAAGAGCCATTGCTGGGTAGCCGATCCATTGCAGTCCCACTGGCCGGCGCGGGCGCCGTCGTCGACGGAATCGCCCCAGATCTCCAGACACTTGCCCGAGTTCACATTGACGATGGTGGCCCAGGCGCCGTTGAAGTTGATCTGCCATTGCTGGGTGGCCGATCCGTTGCAGTCCCACTGGCCGGCGCGGGCGCCGTTGTGGGTGGCGTCGCCCCAGATCTCCAGGCACTTGCCGGAGTTGGCGTTGACAAAAGTTCGTGACCCCGCCGACAGCGAATGCGCTGTCGCGGCGCCGGCGGATGGTGCGGCCGCGAAGCCCGTGGTGATCACGATTCCGGCGACAAATGCCGCTGTTCCCTTGCTGATCCGAAGACTCACAGCTCTCCTTGGAGATAGTCGGAGCCGCATGCCTACCCGGCCGGGAGTCGGGCAAACGGAAGGGTGTACGAATGGCAGGAAAGCGCCGGAGTCGAGCGTGAACCCTCCTTCGGCTTCTGGTGGACCTTCCCTGGCATCAGTCAAGGTACGGAACAGGCCGCATATGCACTGGCCGTCGCATTCATGCAGGTCCCCGCCTTCCCCGTTCCGAATATCGGCGGGAGGATATTGCGTGGCGGATATTCCCGGTATCTCGGTCCAGTGCGGATTCGGCCGGACGACGAGCCGTCCGTTCCCTCTGAACCCTTCGACCTCGCTCAGGTGTTCTCGGAGGGAGGATGTTGACTGTGTACGAGGTGTGCCAGGCTCCGCAGTTCACGCTCAAGGGCATCGCCCGGGGTGTTGGTCTGAGCGGCCAAGGTTCGGAGCGCCCGCTCTGCGCCGACCGGGTCGCTGGCGCGCAGGCGAAGTTGCGCGAGCATGAGCAGTGCAACGGTGTACCCGGGCCCTGTGAGGCTGGCGGCGGCGGCCGAGTCGAGCATCTGCTCGGCATCGTCCAAGTCGCCGGCCCGCATGGACAGCACTGCGAGATCGGCCACGGCGTCTGCGGCCCGTTTCCGTGTCCGCCCGGCCGACCGGAGAGCGGGAGGCCCGGGAGGTCGGCCGTGAGAGCGCTCTCCAAGTGAGTGCACTAGCTTTTCCAACTCCTGAGATGCAGCCGCAGCCGTGGTACCGCCGGAGTGCATGATGGTGTTGCGCAGTTCGATGATCCGTCGGATGACACGGGTGCGTTCGACCGGCGTTCGGGTGCGCAGCCGACGTGCGGCCGGAGTGCCCAATGAGGACTGCTCCAGCAGGGCGTCGAAGTCCTGGTCGTTATCCACGCTCGCCACGTTCCTCCTGTTTCGCTTTGGTTCTCCACCGGTGCAGTAGGCCTTCGACGGCCCGGGTGCTCGTGGCGCCGAGGAGTTCGCGGATCTCCCCCTGTGAGTAGCCGTCGATAGTCATCGCCACCGCTGCCCGCGCTCTTGGGTTTCAAGGTCGACGGTCACTCGCAGGTTGCCGAGTACCTCGTCGGCGACGCTCAGGACACGGACCGGATTCTCGTAGACGGCCTTCTCCCGGCGGAGCGCTCGGGACTGTCGTTCCTCGCTGCTCTTCCACCGGCGGAACTCGTTCGGGAAGTCGTACGCACAGGCGCCCATGAAGTAGGTGGTGATGCTGGCGCCGCCGTCGAACCGCCAGCTGCCCTCGACGAAGGCCTGCCTGCGGAAGCGAGGCAGTGCCTGCGCGATGGTCATGGTGGCGAGCTCGTCCCGGAGGTCGCTGTTGGAGCTCAGCTCCTCCAGCTCCAGTTCGTGGGGGTTGAGGCCGAAGCCCCGCTTCGCGACGAGCTGGAAGATGAAGCCGGAGTACATCCAGGCCCGCAACACCGCGATCCCGTATCGGGCGAGCTCGTCGACGAACCGGTCGTACCGCGGTCCGGCGAAGCCGTCCTGGGCCAGCAGCTCGACGATCCGGTGGTCGGCCATCCGCTGGTCGATGCTCTCCTGCTGCCTCCGGGCCTCCCGGCTGTCGCGGGAACCCTCGGCATAGAGCGATTCCAGGACCTCTGTGGAGACCGGTGCGCCAAGATCGTTCTTGCCGGGTCCGCCGTCGGGTTGTAGGTCCCGGGCGCGCGCGGTCGCGAACTGCCCGCCCGCGTCGTCGCCCTGCATTGCCTCCCCTTCCGGTCGTCGCCCGCCCACCCGGAGGAGCGGGGCCGAGCGTCGGCCTTCGGCCGACTCCCTCCACCTTCGGTGTACGTCCGCCCCCTTGTACGTGGCCCTCCACGGAGTACCCCACGGATTCTTTCCAAGATCTTTCAGAGGGCCTTCGGGTGAAGCCGTCCGTGGGGTGCAGGCGTCGGCACGACGTAGAAGCATGAGTCTGAATGACCGACAGAACAACGGAGGACAACGTGAGTTCGTCCAGCAAGACCCCGCCGAACCAGCCGGCCCTGTTCCTCAGCGTGCACACCGCCGTTGTGCTCCTCGCCGGGGCCTTCATCGGCCTGGTCGTCGGCGGGCTCGCCTTCCTGAGCGGGAGCCCGGTCGCCGGGGCGGTCCTGGCCGGCCTGGCCGGACTGGGAGGCAGCGTCCCGGTGCTGCGGTCGCTGATCCGCTGACGCCTTCCCGGGGGTTTGCCGGCGGCCGCGGCATCGGGGTGGTTGCTGCCCGGTACCTGCCCTCACTGCGCCCGGGTGGCCAAAATGGTGCGTCAGTTCGGTAGCAGAGTGAATCCGGACAGTAGCCGATCGTGTTCTGGACAGACCGTCGGACTTTCGTGAAAGGACACCGCGCGGACCTCACCCTGGAGTCGCCGCGGCCATGGGAGGCCCGCGATACCCGGGAGAGTCAGTGCCCGTAACGCAGACCGGCCGGAACGTCGAATCGCTGGTCACCGAACTGTCCGACGCCCGCAAGCAACTGGACGAGATCCCTGCCCGGTTCCAGGGGGCTATCGATGGACTGCTCGCCTCGATCGGGACCGAACTGGCCGCGCATCGCGACCGGTTCATCGGAGTCCTACGCGCCGAGCAGAGCGAGGCGGCCAAGCTCCGCAAGGACAATGCCGCGCAGCAGCAGCGGATCGAGGAACTCCTCGCCGATCTCGGCCGGGCCCGGCTCGATCTCGTCCGGGCCGGCCGTTCCAGCCTGTCCGCAGGTTCGCGGCAGCAGCCGGGCGAGCTCGATGCCCCTTCGGGGTCGGCCGAGCCCGAGCCCGAGCCCGAGGCCAGGGCTGTCGACAGGGAGGACCTCGCCTCCGCCCCCACCGGGACGGGCGGTTCCGTTCCGGGGCCGGCTCCGGAGCAGACCACGATCACGACCAGCGCGGAGGAGTCAGACATGACCGAGTCCACCCCTCAGCCCGACACCGAGGACGTTCCCCCGGCGGTGCGCGACTACATCCGACAGTTGCCGGCCGAGCAGCCTCACGCCACCTCCGCGCCACGCGATCCGGCCGTCGGCGTTCCGACGGCACCGAAGGAGGCCCTCGCGGTCGCGGCCGAGGCCCCGTCGAGGTCGGCGGGCGGCGGCACCAGCGACCTCATCCCGCCCGCTCTGGCCTGGCCTGCCCATGTCGCCACGCTGCGCAAGGCCGCAGCCGTCAACAAGCTGGCCGTCGCCTGCCACCCGCACACCTGGGACTTCCTGGCCGACCGGGTCCGTGCCGCCGGAGGCAAGGAGCACAACCCGCACTTCACCGACCCCGCGGGTGCCGACCGCGACCAGCGCCGTGACTGGGACCGCAGCGGCGCGGACTCCGACAAGCACCCGGACACCGTCCTGTCCGGCCGCAGTGCGGTGGCGCTGCTGAACGCCCTGCACACGATGGTGCACCAGGGTCTCGATCCCGAGCGCGGCATCGAGACGTGGGCGCTGGCGGTGACCGCGTACGAGCGGATTGCCGAGGTCGTCAACGCGACCCGGCCGGGGACGCACGTGCCGGACGGTCCCGACAGCCGGCCGCGGGTCGTTCTTGACGACCGAAGCCTCGGCGCGGAGCACTGATCGGGCGCCGGGCGAGGACCGCCCGGAGCGCTGGTGCCGGGTGTCGGTGCTGAAGGCCCCGCCGGAATGGTCCGGCGGGGCCTTCGCCGTTTTCGGTGCTGGACGGATCGTCCGGGTTGGACGTACAGTCCGGGCATGACTGCGGACAACACCGACCCACGCGTTCGGACCTTCGCTCCGGTGTGCCGTGCGGTCGCCCTGCTGCTCGGCCCGTACGCGGAGGTGGTACTGCACGACACCGCCACCGACCGGGTGCTCGCCGTCTGGAACCCGATGACGCCCCGGGCCCCCGGCGACCCCTCGCTGCTCGGCGAGCTCGACGGGGTCGACCCCTCGGCCCCCGACGTCTACGGTCCGTACGAGAAGCTGCTGCCCGACGGCCGGCGGCTCTCCTCGGTCAGTGCGGTGCTGCGCGACGACGCCGGACGGGCCTCGGCGGTCCTCTGCGTCAACCTCGACCGGGGGCCGCTGGAGCACGCCGCCGCCCTGCTGGCCGGATTCGCCGCCCCCACCGCGCCCCGCCCCGAACCGCTCTTCGAGCGCGACTGGACGGAGCGGATCAACGACGTGGTCGGCGGACACGTCCGGGCGCAGGGCCGCCCGCTGGAGCGCTTCACCCGCGAGGACCGGCTGGCCGTGCTGCGCGAACTCGACCAGGCCGGGGTGTTCGCCGTCCGCAGGGCCGTGCCCGCCGTCGCCACCGCCCTGCGGATCTCCCGCTCCACCGCCTACAGCCTGCTCGCCGAACTCAAGCACCCCGCGGCACCGGGGACCGCCGACGCCGCGGGCCCGGCAGGCCCGGCGGGCCCCAGGAAGGACTGACCACCATGCCCCAGCTCCCCGACTTCCGGCTCGAAACCCACTTCTCGCGGTGGGAGTTCACCGCCCGGTACCACCTGACCGCCTCCGACGCGCAGACCATGACGATGGCCGAGCTGCTCGCCCTGGCGGGCCCCGAGGACCGCGAGGCCTGGGACACCCTCGCGCTCGGCTACACCGAGACCTTCGGCGACCCCGGGCTGCGCGCGGCGATCGCCGGCATGTACGAGCGGGTCGACCCGGACGACGTGATCTGCTTCGGCGGGGCCCAGGAGGGGTTGAACCTCGCCATGCGGGCGCTGCTCGAACCGGGCGACCATGCCGTGGTGGTGACCCCGAACTACCAGTCCGCCGAGACCATCCCGCTCTCGTTGTGCGAGGTCACCGGCGTCGCGCTGGACGAGCGGCAGGGCTGGGCGCTGGACCTCGACGCGGTCGAGGCGGCGCTGCGGCCGAACACCAGGGTGGTGTCCGTCAACTTCCCCAACAACCCCACCGGCGCGCTGCCCGGGCCGGCCGACTTCGCCCGGCTCGCCGGACTCTGCGACGAGCGCGGCATCCGGCTCTTCTCGGACGAGGTCTACCGGGGCCTGGAGCGCGACCCGGCCCGGACCCTGACGCAGGCCGCGGACCTCTCCGAGCGCGCCCTCTCGCTCAACGTCACCTCCAAGGCGCTCGGCCTGCCCGGCCTGCGGATCGGCTGGATCGCCTGCCGGGACCGCGAGTTGCGCTCCCGCCTGGAGCGGGCGAAGCACTACACGACGATCTGCAACTCGGCCCCGAGCGAGGTGCTGGCCCGGATCGCGATCACCGCCCGCGAGCGGATCCTGGACCGCAACCGCGGCATCGTCGCGGAGAACCTGCCCCTGTTCGACGCCTTCTTCGCCGAGTTCGCCGACCTCTTCGACTGGCGCGCCCCGGACGGCGGCTGCGTCGCCTTCCCGCGCTACCTCGGGGCGGACGGCGTGGAGGACTTCTGCACCGGACTGGTCGAGCGGGCGGGAGTCCTGCTGCTGCCCGCGAGCATCTTCCGCTCCGAGCTCACCCCCACCCCCGCCGACCGCTTCCGGATCGGCGTCGGCCGCCGCGATCCGGGCCCGGCCCTGGACGCCTTCGCCGACTGGCTCCGCAAGCGCTGACCGGTACCGGACCCGGGTCGCGGCGGGCGAGGACAGCGGGGGAGCGGTGGGTTCGCGCGAGGACTGCCGCTCCCCGGCCCGAATCTGGCAACCTTGCGGGTCGCCGAACCATCAGGGAGGGGAACCCGCCGTGACCGAAGTGCTGCCAGGCTCCGTCGACACCGAGGCCGACACCGACACCGACACCGACACCGACGCCGACATCGACGCCGACGAGACCGAGCGTGAAGCCGTCGAACAGGAGCGCGCCAGGCTGCGGGAGTTCGTCACGGGGCTGAGCACGGACGACATCAGGTCGGGCGGCTGGTTCACGAAACTCTGCGCCCAGGCGCTGCGGTCGTACACCGAGAAGGCCACTTGGGAGTACTTCCAGCAGAAGTACCAGGGGGTACCCGCGGACGGCATCGTCGGGCAGCAGATCAAGCTGGCGGCGAGGTACGCCATGATCGAGGGTGGGATCACCTCCAGCGTCTACACCGGGACGATAGCCGCGACCATCGGCTCACTGGGCGGTGCCAGTCCCGCCACCGTTCCGGCCGGTGTCGTCACCTTCATGGTCGACCTGACGTACATCACCCAGCTGCAGATGCGCCTGGCCCACGACATCGCGGTGATCTACCGGATCCCGCTGGACGTGGACGATCCCGAGGACATGATGAAGCTCGTCCGGGTGGCGTTCGGCATCAAGGCGGGGGAAGTCGCCCGCGGCAGCCTCAAGTTCGTACCGGGCCTGGTCCGGCAGGTCCTCAAGAAGTACTACTCCGGTCCGGTCCTCGCCGCCGCGAAGAGCCTCCCGTTCGTCGGGAAGCACCTCCTGCAGCGCAGCATCATCAAGTTCGGGATCCCCGGCGTCGGGATCCCCCTGACCATCCTCGTGAACCGCTACACGACCGTGGCCTCGGGGCGCCACGCCAAGTCCGTGTTCCGTGCCGAGGCAGCGGTGATCGAACTCGCCGACACCCTCGTCCGGCGTACGCGGCACCCGCGGCTGATGCTGTGGGTCGCGTGGCTGGTCATCAACGCGGACGGCAGGATCGCCGACGCCGAGAACCTGCTGTTCCAGCGGCTGACACGGCTCGTCCGGGAGCGGCACCAGATCGACGACGGGCAACTCGCCGACGTCGTCACGATCGACCCGGACGAGGTGTGGCAGCGCGTCGACGCGGAGCCCGGGGACCTCGGTGACGTCCTCGACGCCGCCGAACGGGTCGCCACCGTCGACGGGGACCTCAACCCGCAGGAGAAGGCGGTCATCGCCGAGCTGCGGAAGCGCTGCCTGCGACGCTAGACCCTCGGCCCGCAGCGCGCGGCCCGCAGCGCGCGGACCCCGCGACGGCGGAGGCCCGCCCTGCGGCAGGGGCGCCGGCCACCGAGCGGATC
>NZ_JBHTRF010000044.1:0-70093 GCF_042796115.1 Kitasatospora sp. NPDC056446
GACATTTGTGTATACGCGACCGGGTGCGGGGGGGCGGGGGATGTGGGTCGCCCACCTCGACGCGGACGCCGACCTGGGCGCGGGCGGTGGCGCCGACCCCGGCGCCGTGGTCGGCGAGGACCGGGGCGGGGGCGCGGGCGGGGGTGAAGGCGCCGGTGGTGGTGCCGAGCAGGCGCGCGCCGAGGGCACGCGCCCTGCCCGTACGACCGTGCGCCGGTGGTTGCCCGCCGTCGCGGCGGTGCTGGCCGCGGCGGCCGTCCCGCCGTTGCTCCTGCTGCCGGGGCACGGCAGCGAGGGAACGGGCGGGGCCGCGGCGCCGCCGCCGACCACGGCCGTCCCGGCCAAGCCGTCGGCGGCCGCCCCGGGGGAGCCACCGGCCGTCGCCCCGGAACTGCCGCTCTTCTCCCCGGCCGACGGGGCCCGCACCGAGATCGGCGGCAACCACCGGTGCGGGCGGATCCGGTACGTCGACGGCCTCGCCTGGACACCGTGCACCCGGGTGGACGAGTCGGGGCTGAGCTTCGCGGTCCGGCTGACCAACACCGGCCCGGAGGCGGTGACGGTGCAGGCCAGGGTCGGCTGGGTCCGCTCCGGAGGCAGCCGCGCCTGCCCCGGCCTCTGGGGCACCGGGGTGCGGGTCACCCTGGCGCCGGGCCAGTCGCTGCTGAGCCCCCCGGAGCAGTGCGTCCACCCCCTGCTTCCGGCGACCGCCTTCCAGGCGCGGGCCGAGGTCGGCGCGCCGGACGCGGTCACCCTCTACCGCGAGATGTCGGTCACCGCCCACATCCAGCCCGACCGCAGGGTGATCTGGGCGGACGAGGCCTGACCGGGGCTCGGCCCCGCCGTCAGGGCGCGGCCGGGTGGTGGTCGATCCTGGTCAGGGCGTCGCGGAGGGCGGCGCGCGTCGTGATGCCGAGCTTGGGGAAGGCGCGGTAGAGGTGGGCGCCGACCGTGCGGGGGGAGAGGCAGATCTGTGAGCCGATCTCCTTGTTCGTCAGGCCGCCGGCGGCGAGTTCGGCGATCCGGCGCTCCTGCCAGGTCAGCGGTACCGAGGGGGTGGGCGCGGGGGTGTGGGGCGCGACCCCGGCGGCCCTCAGTTCGGCGTGGGCCCGCTCGGCCCACGCGGTGGCGCCGAGGCGGTCGAGGGCCTCGGCGGCCGGGGCGAGGAACGTGCGGGCCGCCGCGCCGCCGTGGGTGCGCCGTACCCGGATGCCGTGCGCCAGCCGGATCCGGGCCAGTTCGAACGGGAAGCGCTCGGCGGCCGGGTGGGTCTGCGCGCGGGTGTACATGTCGGCCGCCTCCCCGTCGTCGGCGGCCGTCATCGCGAGGGCCCCGTAGGTGACCAGGGCCAGGCGCGGGGAGAGGTCGGGCAGGCCGGCGTCGCGCGCGGCCAGGGCGTGGGCCCGGGCCTGCTCGGCGCGACCGGTGTGCAGGGCCGCCTCGGCGAGGTCGAGGAGGGTCCGCGACGCCTGGTAGGCGTAGGGCCGGAACGCTCCGGGGGTGGTGATGCCGATGGCGTAGAGGAACGCGGTCTCGTAGTCGCCGGCGGCGAGCGCGGTGGTGGCGCCGATGGCGTCGGCGAGCTGGGTGAGGAACCCGATGCCGCGCGGGCGGGCCCACGCGTCGACCGCGGCCTGGAGGTCGCGTGCCTCCTCCGCCCGGCCGCGTACGGCCGCGAGCTGCGCCAGGTAGGCCCGGGTCTGGTGCGCGAACAGCGCGTGGCCGGTCTCGGCCGCCAGGGCCAGGGCGCGGCGCCCGGTGTGCTCGGCGGCGTCCCATTGGCCGAGCGCGGTCTGGTCGAGCATGATCAGGTGCAGCATGACGATGCCGCTGGACGTGGCGCCGGTGTCCAGTTCGCGGTCCACGACCCGTTCCAGGTACGGGCGCAGCGGGCTCAGGACGTCGAGGTGGTAGGCCGACACGGCAAGCCGGGTGACGTCCCACGGGTCCTGGTCCGCGAGGTCGGCCGCGGCCCGTTCCACCGGCCCGGACCAGCCGGCGCCGTGCCGGACCACGTCGCTCCAGGTGTCGGCGTACATCCAGGCCCGTTCGGTGGCGAGGTCGCCGAGCGAGGCGAGGACCTCGTGCGTGCGCTGCCACGCGGTGGGGCTCCCGGCGTACTGGCTGACGGCGAGCAGGAGGCTGACCAGGCGGTCGAGCACCTCGCCGGTGCGGTCGCCACCACGGTCCTCCCGGTCGCTGGCACGGTCGTCGTCGGCGCCACGGTCGCCACCACGGCCATCGCCACCACGGTCGTCGCGGCTGGGACCGTCGCGGTCCGGTCCGGGGCGGCCGGGGCCGCCGGCGCGCAGCCGCGCCACCGCCGCCGCGACCTGGCGGTGGGTGGCCCGTACGTCCCCGTCGCGGTACAGCGCCAGGTAGCCGTTGGCGAGGACCGCGGCCGGGTTGTCGTCCGAGTCGGGCACGGACGCGGCGAGCGCGAGGCTGCGGGCCTGCCCGAGCCGGTCGGCCTGCCCGGCGACGTACGCGGCGTCGCCGAGCCGCCGGGAGCGGTCGGCCCGGTTCTCGCTCAGCTCGGCGGCACGGGTCAGCCAGGACACGGCCATCCGCGCACCGCCGCGCCGGGTCGCCGAGCGGGCCGCGGCTTCGAGGGCGGCGGCGACGTCCTCGTCCGGGTCGACGGCGGCGGCTGCCAGGTGGGTCGCGCGGCGCTCCGGGTCCTCCCGGTGGACGTGCGCCAACACCCGGTGGGCGGCGCGGCGTTGGTCCGCCGTGGCCAGTTGGACGACGCTCGACCGGACGAGCGGGTGGCGGAAGGCGAGGGTGTCGGTGGCCGGGTCGACGACCAGCAGGCCGCACGCGACCGCCTCGTCGACGCCGCGCATGCGGTAGCGCGTGGTGGGGGCCGGACCGTCGCCCCTGCGGGCCGTGGCACCGTCGAGGGCGCCGGTCAGCAGTTCCGCCCGGACGGCGCCGTCGAGGCGGTCGAGCCGACCGGCGTAGACCTCCTGGATCCGCCGGGGCAGCGGCACGCCGTGCAGGCCGAGCAGGTCCTGCGGTGCCCGGTCGTCGGGGCGGCTCGCGATGTGGGCGGGCAGTTCCAGCAGGGCCAGCGGGTTGCCGCGGGCCTGGTCCAGCACGAGCCCGCGCAACGGCCCGCCCAGCGCCGGGTGGTGGCGGTCCAGCAGGCGGGCGGCGTCCGGGGCCGGGAGTGCGCCGACCGGTGCCTCCGGCAGTGCCGCGGTGTCGAACCGCGAGGCGGTGTCGCTGCGGACGGCGACCAGGAGTTTGGCCCCGGGGCTGCCGGCCAGCCGACGGCCGACGAACCCGCAGACCTCGGCGCTGGCCCCGTCCAGCCACTGGCCGTCGTCGAGGACGAGCAGCAGCGGCCGCTTCGAGGCCGTGGCCGACAGCAGGTTGAGCACGGCGATGCCGAGGGCCATGACCGACGGCGCGGGGCCGTCGGTCCGGTTGAACACGCCGTCGAACACCGCGAGGGCGGCGGTGTCCGGCTGCTCGCGCTCCGGCGCGCCGGGCTGTCCCGGGCCGCCGGACTGCCCCGGCCCGTCGGGTTGTCCCGTTCGGTCGGTGGGGAGCAGCGGGTAGAGGAGCTGGTGCAGTCCGGCGTAGGGCAGTTCGGTCTCCGCCTCGACCCCGGTGGCGCGGACCACCAGGTGTCCCTCCCGGGCCGCGAGCCGCGCCGCCAGGTCGAGCAGGGTGCTCTTGCCGACACCTGCCTCCCCCCGGAGTACCAGGGCCTGCCCGTCGGCGGCCCGTACGAACGTGGAAAGCCGGGCCCGTTCGCTGTCCCGACCGACCATCACCGTGCCCGGTTCCAAGCCCGGCTCCCTCCCCTGCCCCCGAGACGCATGACCGCAGCCGTATTCAACTGAACGGTTAGTTGATTAGACTGTGCCCTGGTGAACCCTGTCAAGTAAACGGTTAGTTAGGAGTTGGGTGCATGGAGCGCGACGCCGAGGCCACCAAACGGAGACTCGTCATGGCCGGCCGGGCCGAGTTCGCCGCGTACGGGCTGAACGGTGCCCGCGTCGACCGCATCGCCGCCGCCGCGCGGAGCAACAAGGCGCAGATCTACCACTACTTCGGGAACAAGTCCGGGCTGTTCGACGCGGTCTGGAACGAACTGGTCGAGCAGATCGTCGTCGGCGTCCCGCTCGACGTGAACGACCTGCCCGGGTTCGCGGCCGGCCTGAGCGACCTCTACGCCGCAGACCCGGACATCCCCCGGCTGGTCACCTGGCAGCGGCTGGAGCGCGGCGAAGCGCTCAACGACCTCGGGATCGCCGAGGTGCGGGACAGGAGCGCCGCCATCGCCGAGCTGCAGGCCAAGGGCCTGGTCTCCAGCCGGTTCGAGCCCCAGGTCCTGTTCGCCCTGCTCGTCCACCTCGCGATGCTGTGGGAGGGCGCGAACCCCGAGGTGCTGGCCGTCGTGGGCCTCGACGACCGGGCGCGGCGCCGTGATACGGTCCGCCGCATCGCCGCCGCCCTGGTGGAGTGAGCCCACGGCGCGGGATCCGCGCGGGAATCGCACGGGAACGGTGGGGGAGCGGCGAGAGCAGAGGTGCTGGAACGGCGCGGGTACGGCGCGGAAAAGGCGAGAGGACCCGGGAGCGTAGCCAGCTCCCGGGCCCCTGTTTGCCGCCCAATTGCGCACACCGGCACGTTTAAGGGCCGCGGATCAGATTGAAATCGACGCGTTCTGCCTTTGAACTACCGTGCCACGGAGCGGCACAGACAGGACTCGAACCTGCATTCGTCGATATTCGTCCGCACCCGGTCGATCCGGTGTTCGGCGGCGAATACTGAGACTGGAGCGAGAGTCTGAGATTCAGGGGGCCTGCCTCTTCCGCTTGGGCTACCCCGGCCGGTGGTGCCGGGGGGAGGATTCGAACCTCCACTGTGACCCCTGGGTCAGCTTCAACATCAGTGTCAGCTTTTCGCGCCCCGCAGCGCGGAGCACCGGCCCCGGTCTCCGGGACTGAGTCCTCCGCGCGCTCGGCGCACCCGCCCGGCTCCCCGGGCGGGCGATCATGGGGCTACCGGAACAGGTAGCCGAAGACGGCGTCGCCCACCCGCCGGTCGGTGACCTCGACCGCGTTGGCCTCCTCGCGGGCGAACTTGACCGCCTGCTGGAGCTTCTCCACCCGCTCGGCGAGCTCGTTCACCCGGCGGGCCGGCAGCGCGCCGGAGAACTTGACCGTGGTCCAGTAGCCGACCGCGATGTCCTCGTAGTACACCTCGACCTGCGCCGGGTGCTTCTCGGTGGCCTCGGCCTTGACGTGGTTGCGCGGCACCTTCTTGGTCCGGATGGTGCGCACCGGCTCCGTCTTCCAGGAGTCCGTGGACGCGTCCGGGTTCCAGGACTCGGAGGCGTCCAGCACCGGGAGCTTCTTCACGAAGGTCGACAGGTCGGTGAGCTGCTTCTCCAGGAAGAGCAGGTACGGCACCGGCACCTGGGCGAGGAGCACCTGGCCGTCCACCGCCACGTCGGCGGCGGCGCCGATGTTGGCCCAGTCCTTGGTGGCCGTCACGTCGAACAGCCGGGTGAGGGTGTTCGCGGTGGAGCGCAGGATGTCCTCGGCCTTGAGCTGCACCCGGGTCGACTCCGGCGGCAGCTGCTCGCCCTCCTCGTCCTTGGGCTGGTAGGTGCGGGAGATCCCGGCCAGCAGCGCGGGCTTCTGCAGGTCCTGGTGGGCCTGCGTCAGCTCTTGGAAGGACTTCGACTTGACGCCCTTTTCGACGGCGATGATCTGGTTCAGCTTTGCCACGGCGAGGACGCTACCAGGACCGAACAGAGCAGCGACAGCGATTTTCCGGGGCTGTCGGCCGGGCCCGGTCCGGTGGCGTGCGTCCGGTCTCGGCTCCGGTCTCGGCTCGGGCCTCCGGCCGGGCGCACGGTAGCGGCTCCGTCCTCCGGCCGGGCGTCCGGTCACAGCGGGGTGAGGATGTCCTCCCGTGCCCCGTCGAGGACGAGGCCGTTGTCCCAGCGGACCCGTACGCTCACCTGCGCGCCCCGCGCCCGGTGGGCGGCCCACTCCGGCTCCAGCGCGGCGATCTCCTCCGCCAGGCGCTCGCGGCTCGCCGTCGGCATGGTGTGCCCGTAGTCCTGGAACAGCGCGGTGAGCCGCCGGTACTCGCGGACCCCGTGGCTCTCCGGGAGTTCGTCCACCCGTACGACGGTGCCCTCGATCCCGGCTCCCAGCGACAGGAGCCCGACGACGGCCGCGGGCTCTCCGGCGACCGCCTCGCCGATCCCGAGGTCCTCGCCCAGCCGGACGCGCCGGCCTTCCTCCAGGGTCATCCGTCCGCTGCCTCTCCGTCGGTTCGATCGGTGCCGCCGGCGCGGTCGACGCGGCCCGCCGCGCGGCCCCGCGGTCCGGCCATTATCCGCCGGGCGCCGCCACCACCGGACGGGGGGAGGGTCGGACGTGTGCGGCGAGCCGTAGACGGATCATCTGTCTATTAGCTGGTTCGGGTTATTTCATGCCTTTCATGTATCTCCCGACACCTATGATCCACTTTCTGTGACAGAACGTCAGAACAGCTCAGTGCGACCGGAGTCCGCCGCCGTGGTCATCCTCGGCGCGGGCCCTGCCGGGCTGACCCTCGGAAACCTCCTTCACGCGCACGGGATCGACTGCGTGGTCCTCGAACGCGCCGAGCGGGCCGCCCTGGGCACCCGGGCCCGGGCCGGCTTCCTCGCGGCGAACACCGTCCGCACCCTGGAACGCCACGGCCTGGCCGACGGCCTGCGCCGCGACGGCCGCCCGCACGGCGTCTGCGAGTTCCGCACCGACGACGGCCGCTTCCGCCTGGACTACGGCTCCCTCGGGCACCGCGAGCAGCACACCGTCTACCCCCAGCAGGACCTGGTCGCCGACCTGCTGGCGCACTACCTCGACACCGGCGGCCGGATCGCCTTCGGCACCGAGGCGCTGGCCGTGCACGACGCCGACGGCACCCGGCCCACCGTCTCCGCACGCGACGCCCACGGCCGCCCCACCCGGTGGCGGGCCCGCTACGTGGCCGGGTGCGACGGCCGCCACGGCGCCGCCCGGCGCTCGCTGCCCCCGAGCGCCCTGCGCCACCACCGCGACCACGGCGTCAGCTGGCTCGGCCTGCTGGCCCAGGCCCCGCCGAGCCTCGACGCCGTCGGCTACGCGACCCACCGCGGCGGCTTCGCCGGGCACATGGCCCGCACCCCCGAGGTGACCCGCTACTACCTGCAGTGCGACCGGGGCACCCCGGCCGACTCCTGGACCGACGAGCAGGTCTGGGACCTGCTCGACCTGCGGATGCGCGCCGCCGAGCACGGGCCGCTGCGCCGCGGCGGGATCATCGGGCGCACCGTCGTCGACCTGTGCTCCGACGTCGTCGAACCGCTGCGGCACGGCTCGCTGCTGCTGGCCGGGGACGCCGCGAGCCTGGTCAGCCCCTCCGCCGCCAAGGGCGCCAACCTCGCGGTGCTGGAGGCCGAACTCCTCGCCGAGGCCCTCGTCGACGACCTGGCCCACGGCGAGCCCGGCGCGCTGGAGCAGTACTCGCGGCGCGGCCTGGCCCGCATCTGGCGCGCGCAGGAGTTCTCGCACTGGATGATCCGGCTGCTGCACACCGATCCCGGTACGGATGGCGAATCGTTCTTCCACGAATCCATGCGGCGCTCGCGGCTGGAATCACTGCGCACCTCGCGCGCCCACCAGGACTGGTTCGCCGAGAACTACGTCGGCGTGTAACCCCCCCTCAAGTCCCGGACACCCCCCGTCCCCGACACCCCCCTCCCTCCGCACCCGTACGGCGGCCCGGACCGCCGCGACCCGACCCCCGGATAGGAACGCCCCGCGATGACGGCGACAACCCCGGACGACACGGCCCGCCTGCGCGCGGCAGCCGAGTTCGTCGAAGAACAGGACACCGACACCCTGCTCCGGCTCCTGCTGCCCGGCCTCGACGGCCCGGAGCTGCGGGCGCTGGCCGACCACTGCCGCTTCGCGCACGCCGCGCTGCTGGTCTTCCCGCCCGACGACGGCGCGCTGCGCGCCCGACTGGCCGCCTGCCGGCTGGACCCGGACACGCCCTCCTACCCGAGCACCGTGGTACGGCAGCGGCTCGCCCGCCGGCACGGGCTGGACGAGGCCGGACTCGACGTCAGGATCGTGCGCCCGCGGGTGCCCGGGCCGCACCGGGAGGAGCGGACGGTCGAGGTGTTCGCCCTGGCCGTACCGCCCGGCTCGGACCTGGCCGCCGTCGCCGCGCACGAGCGCGCCCACCGGCACGAGGAGCACCTCGCCTTCGAGGTCGCCCGCCCTGACCCCCTGGTGCTGCACGGCCTGTGCGCGCTCCTGGCGCGGCACGGCGCGACGCCCGACGGCGGCGGCTACAACCCGCACGAGGACGGGACGGTCCTCTACTTCACCGCCCCCGCCCACACCGCGGCGGGCTACCGGCGGGTGGAGCTCCACGCCCGGGGCAGCCACCCCGCCGTACTCGCCGCCCACCTGGGCACGGACCGGGCGCACGCGGACCAGGCACGCACGGACCACGCGGACGCCGCCCACGACCCCGCCGCCCGTCCCGCCGAAGACCCTGCGGCAAACCCTGCGGCAAACCCCGCTGAAAACTCTGCCGAAGACTCCGCGCACCGGCCGGCCGAAGACCTCCTGCGCCTGCTGACCGGAGCCTGGACGACCCAGGCCCTCGCGGTGTGCGCGCGACTGCGGCTGCCCGACGCCCTGGACACCCGCACGCCGACCGGGACCCCGGCCCTCGCCCGGTCGGTCGGCGCCCACCCCGGCAGCCTGGCGACGCTGCTGCGCTACCTCACGATGGTGGGCGTGACGGCCCGGGAGGGCGACGGCTTCCGGCTCACCGCCCTCGGCGCCCTGCTGCGCACCGACGCCCCCGGCTCGATGCGCGCCCTGGCCCTGATGTACGGCGGCCCGTTCTACCGGTCCTTCGAGGCCCTGGGCCACACCGTGCGTACCGGCGAGGTCGGCTTCGACCACCTCTTCGGCGAGAACCACTTCGACCACTTCGCCCGCGACCCGGAACTCGCCGAGCTGTTCGACCGGTCGATGGCCGCCGGCTCGCGGATGTTCGAACCCGTCCCCGCGCACCCGGTCCTCGTCGGCGCGGACGCGGCGCCCGGCCCCGCGACCGTCGTCGACGTGGCCGGCGGCACCGGCGAACTCCTCGGGCTCGTCCTGGCCGCGCACCCGCGCCTGCGCGGCGTCCTGCTGGAACGCCCGCAGACCGTGGCCGCCGCCCGCCGCCGGCTCGACGCGGCCGGGCTCGGCGACCGGTGCGCCTACCGCGCCGGGGACTTCGCGGACGTCCCGCCGGGCGCCGACGTCTACCTGCTGTCCCGGGTGCTGCACGACTGGGACGACGCGCGCTGCCGCGAGATCCTGCGCCACTGCGCCCGCGCCATGCCCGCCCACGCCGACCTGCTGGTCGTCGAACGCCTGCTGCCGGCGGACGGCTCGGCATCGCTGGCCACCGCGTGGGACCTCCACATGATGTGCAACACCGGCGGCAGGGAACGCCGGGCCGACCACTACGGCCGACTGTTCACCGACGCCGGGCTGCGTCTCGTGGACCACGCGCCGCTGCCGCTGGGCGCCGCCGTCCTGCACGTCCGCAAGGCGCCCGCCGGCCCCTAACCGCGCACGTGCAGGCCGAAGCCTGTGCGGCCCGGTGCTTCCAGGCCCTCCTTCAGCCGCAGTGACGGGATCTCGTAGTCACCGAAGTTCTGGCGCCGGAACGCGATCGGCTCGGTCGTCTCCAGCGACAGGAGCCGTTCCTTCCACGCCTTCGCGGCGTCCTCGAAGTCGTCGTCGCCGATCCTGTCGCTGCCGTACAGCACGAACGGCGGCAGCACCTCCACGCCCGGGTAGTACAGGATCCCGTGGTGGATCGGGAACAGCAGCTCCTCGATCGGACCGTTGATCCCGCGATCGCTGTAGTGGGACTCCGGGCCCCCGACGGTCACCGACAGGATCGCCCGCCGCCCCTTCAGCGTCCCCTCACCGAAACGGTCGCCGTACCGCGTCTCGTCGTGCACTCCGACCCCGTACGCGAAGTGGAAGGAGAACACCCGCTCCACCCAGCCCTTGAGGACGGCCGGCATCGTGTACCACCACAGCGGGAACTGGAAGACGACCGTGTCGGCCCACAGCAGCTTCTCCTGCTCGGCCGCCACGTCGGGCGTGAGCGCGCCGGCGTCGAACGCCCCGGCCGAACTCGGCACCACCCGCAGCGGGTTCGTGGCGTGCTCGCCGAAGTCCGCGGTGTCCACCACGGCCTTCCAGCCCATCGCGTACAGGTCGCTGACCCGCACCTCGTGCCCGGCGGCTTCGAGCGTGGACACGGCGAGGTCCTTCAACGAGCCGTTCAGCGAACGCGGCTCGGGGTGGGCGTAGACGATGAGCGTCTTCACGGCTGTTCCCTCTCGACAAGGTGTGTTGCCACAGATGCTCTGCCGACGGCGCCGCGCCGTACAGGGGCGCCTCTTCCGTCGGACCGGACTTCCTGGTACTGGCAGGACCACCCTCACGGGACACCGCCGGGGGCATACTCGGGGCATGGACGATCTTGCGGGCTTCCTGCGGACCCGGCGTTCCCGGTTCGACCCGGCGGCCGTCGGCATCCCCACCGACAGCCGCCGCCGGGTCGAAGGGCTGCGCCGCGAGGAGGTCGCGCACCTGTCCGGCGTCAGCGTCGACTACTACGTACGCCTGGAGCAGGGCCGCGCGACCCAGCCCTCCGAGCAGGTCCTCGACGCGCTCGCCCGCGTCCTCGGCCTCGACGGGACCGAACGCGGGCACCTCTACCGGCTCGCCCGCCAGCGCGGCCGCCGCGCGAAGGCGCCCGGCGGGAGGGTCCGGCCGGAGCTGCTGCGCGTCCTCGGCCTGGTCCCCGACGCACCCGCGCTGATCATGGACCACCGCCTGGACGTGCTCGCCGGGAACCGCCTCGCCGGGTCCCTCTTCGGCCGGCCGATACCGGGCCTGAACATCGCGCGGAACATCTTCCTGGAGGAGGCCGAGCACGGCCTCTACGCGGACTGGGAGACCTGCACCCTCGACGTGGTCGGGCACCTGCGGCTGGCCGCCGGCACGTACCCCGAGGACCCCCGTCTGGCCTCGCTCATCGGCGAGTTGGCGATGGGCAGCGAGCGCTTCCGCCGCCTCTGGGCCCGCGCCGACGTGCGCGCCCGCTCCCACGGGCGCAAGGCGTACCGGCACCCGCTGGTCGGAGTGCTGGAACTGCACCAGGAGAACTTCGCGCTGCCGGACGAGTCGGGCATGGAACTGCTGGTGCTGTCCGCGGTCCCCGGCAGCCCCGCCGAGGACGGGCTGCGCCTGCTGGCGAGCCTGGGCGCGGGCAGCGGTGACGCGCATCCCGTGGTGGACGCCGCCTCGTCGTAGCCCCGGCCCCGGGACAGCAACAGCTGGAGCAACCAGGGGTGGCGGCTCGAGTCGATCCGACCCTCAGGGGAGACGGTGGCACCGGCCCGTCCAGGGTCGGTGCCACCGGCGTGTGGCGGGGGAGGGGGACGGTATGCGGGGTTTTGACATTCCGCATGAAGTCATACAGTCTTCTCGGCATGTCTGACCGTCACCCGATCGAGTGCGCCGCCATCGAGCTGGCGCTGATCGGCGTGGCCACGCACTGCGTTTCCGACAATCTCTGTCGCTGAATCCGCCTGTCCCGACGCGTAGCGGTGATCGCCGCCTCGGGGCTTCGTCCCCTCCCGCGGGCGCGGTGCTGCTCACTCTCCTTCCAGGCCCCACTGTCGCCCGCCTTCCTCCGTGCACGAATTCCCCCGTGCGCCATCGGTAGCGAAAGGCTCCCTTTCCGATGTCTCGAACCACCTCCACCCCTCGCCGCCTCGCCCTGGCGACCGTCACCGTCGCCCTGGTCGTCGGACTGGCGGCGTGCGGACCGAAGGCCGACGGCGGTGGAAGCACCGGCAAGGACGCCGCGCCGCAGCAGGGCGGCACCCTCACCGTCCTCAACCAGAACCCGCAGGACCAGTTCGACCCCGCGCGGCTCTACACCTCCGGCGGCGGCAACGTGCCCTCCCTGGTCTTCCGCACCCTCACCACCCGCAACCGGGCCGACGGCGTCGCCGGCACCAAGGTGGTCCCGGACCTCGCCACCGACACCGGCACCCCCTCCGAGGGCGCCACGGTGTGGACCTACCGGCTCAAGGACGGCCTGAAGTTCGAGGACGGCTCGCCGATCACCACCGCCGACATCAAGTACGGCATCGAGCGGTCCTTCGCCCCCGAACTCTCCGGCGGGGCGCCGTACCTGAGGGACTGGCTGGTCGGCGCCGCCGACTACCAGGGCCCGTACAAGGACGGCCGCACCCTGGACGCCATCGAGACCCCGGACGAGAAGACCATCGTCTTCCACCTCAACAAGCCCGAGGGCGACTTCCCGTACCTGGCCACCCAGACGCAGACCACCCCCGTCCCGAAGGCCAAGGACACCGGGGCGAAGTACCAGGACCACCCGGTCTCCTCCGGCCCCTACCAGGTCGTCAAGAACGAGAACGACGGCGCGCACCTCGTCCTCAAGCGCAACCCCAACTGGTCCTCGGCGACGGACGACCAGCGCAAGGCGTACCCCGACACCATCGACGTGCAGTCCGGCCTCGACCCGGCGGTGATCAACCAGCGGCTCACCGCCGGCACCGGCGCCGACGCGGCCGCCGTCACCACCGACACCAACCTCGGCCCCTCCGAGCTCGCCCAGGTCAAGGACGACAAGGCCCTCGCCGCCCGCGTCGGCACCGGCCGCTTCGGCTACGTCAACTACCTGGCGTTCAACCCCAAGGTCAAGCCGTTCGACAACCCCAAGGTCCGGCAGGCCGTCGCCTACGCGATCAACCGCACCTCGGTCGTCAACGCGGCCGGCGGCTCCTCGCTCGCCGACGCCGCCACCACCTACCTGCCCAACCAGGAGACCTTCGGGTACACGCCGTACGACCCGTTCCCGGCCGGCGCCACCGGCAACCCGGAGAAGGCCAAGGAGCTGCTGAAGGAGGCCGGTTACCCGGACGGCCTGACCATCACGCTCTCCCACTCCACCGCGACCGGCAAGGGCTACGGGCCGGACCTCGCCACCGCCGTCCAGGACGGCCTCAAGGCGGCCGGGATCACCGTCCAGCTCGACGCCCTGGACTCCACCCGCTACTCCAAGACGATCCACACCGTCAGCACCGAGCCCGGCCTCTTCCTCTCCGGCTGGGGCGCCGACTGGCCGTCCGGCGGCCCGTTCCTCGCGCCGATCTTCGACGGCCGGCAGATCGTCACCGACGGCTACAACTTCAACTCCGCGCAGCTGGACGACCCGTCGGTGAACGACGAGATCGACCAGATCAACAAGATCACCGACCACGCCGAGGCCGCCAAGCGCTGGGGCGCCCTGGACAAGCGCATCGGTGACCAGGCCCTCACCGTCCCGCTGTTCCACCCCGTCTACAAGCGGCTGTCCGGCAAGGACGTCCGCAACATCGTCATCAGCGACTGGACCGGCGTGCTCGACGTCTCCCAGGTCGCGGTCAAGTAGCGGACGGGAACGGACGGGATCGGACGGATCGGTCGGACAACAACCATGGCTCCACAGGAACCCAGAGCCGGGGAGGCCCCCGCGGCCTCCCCGGCCGCCGGGGGCCGGCGGGTGTGGCGGCGGCTGCTCGCGCGGCGCACCGTACTCGCCGCAGGCCTCGTCATCGTCCTGCTCGTCCTGATCGCGGCGGCGGCACCGCTGCTCAGCGCGATCGAGGGGCAGGACCCCACCAGCTACCACAACGACCTGCTCGACTCGGCGGCCGGCGGCGTGCCCACCGGCTCCTTCGGCGGCGTCAGCGCCGAGCACTGGCTCGGCGTCGAACCGGGCACCGGGCGCGACGTGTTCGCCCGACTGGTCCACGGCGCCCGGATCTCGCTGCTCGTCGCCGTCGGCGCCACCCTCGTCCAGGTCACCCTGGGCGTGCTCATCGGCCTCGCCGCCGGACTCGGCAGCCGGCTGCTCGACCAGCTGATCGGCAACACCACCGAGGTGATGCTCGCCCTGCCCTCGCTGGTCTTCGCCATCTCGCTGATGGCGGTCGTGCCCTCCTCCTTCCCCCGCCCGCTCCTGCTGACCGTGGTCATCGGGCTGCTGGGCTGGGCCGGCACCGCACGGGTGGTCCGGGCGCAGACGCTCAGCCTGCGCCGGCTCGACTACGTGGCCGCGGCCCGGCTCGCCGGCGCCGGCCGGTGGCGGATCGCCCGCCGGGAGCTGCTGCCCTCCCTGGCCGCCCCGGTCATCACCTACGCGGCGGTGCTGCTGCCGTCCAACGTGGTCTCCGAAGCAGGGCTGTCCTTCCTCGGAGTCGGCGTCAAGCCGCCGACCTCGTCGTGGGGCCAGATGCTCTCCGGCGCCACCACCTGGTTCCGCGCGGACCCGATGTACGTGCTGCTGCCGTCCGCGCTGCTGTTCGCCACCGTGCTCGCCTTCACCGTGCTCGGCGACGCCGTCCGCACCGAGCTCGACCCCCGCGCGGCCTCCCGGCTGCGGGTCGGCACGGGGCGCGGCACCGCCGGACCGGCGGCGTCCGGGCCGACGGCGTCCGGGCCGACGGCCACCGGTCCCACGGCCACCGGTCCCACGGGCGCCGGCCCGTCGGACCCCGCCCGTACCGGCCCGTCGGCCGCCGCAGCCGAGGAGGCCACCGCATGACCCGCTTCCTGCTCCGCAAGGCCGTCGGCATGCTCGGCGTCCTGCTCGCCCTCTCCCTGATCGTCTACGCGGTCTTCTACATCGCGCCCGGCGACCCCGCCCAGCTGGCCTGCGGCGAGAAGTGCAGCCCCGCCCAGGTCGCCCAGGTGCGCGAACGGCTGGGCCTCGACGCGCCGGTCTACCTCCAGTACGCCCACTTCCTCCAAGGCGTCTTCGCCGGCCGGGACTTCAGCGCCGGGAACAGCCTGCTGCACTGCCCGGCGCCCTGCCTGGGCGTCTCCTACCGCAGCGGCGAGCAGGTCACCGACATGATCGCCGCCCGGCTCCCGGTCACGGCCTCGCTGGCACTCGGCGCGATGGTGCTCTGGCTCGTCCTCGGCGTCGGCACCGGACTGCTCTCCGCGCTGCGCCGGGGCCGGCTCAGCGAGCGGCTGCTGACCGGGCTGACGCTGGCCGGCAGCTCCATCCCGGTGTTCGTCATCGGCCTGGTCCTGCTCATCGTCCTCTGCTCCCAGCTCCAGTGGCTGCCGTTCCCGAGCTACGCACCGCTCACCGAGGACCCCCAGCAGTGGTTCTGGGGCCTGCTGCTGCCCTGGATCTCGCTCGCCCTGATCGAGTCCGCCAAGTACGCCCGGCTGACCCGCTCCTCCATGCTGGAGACCCTCGCCGACGACCACATCCGGACCTTCCGGGCGTACGGCGTCAGCGAGCGGCACCTGGTGACCAGGCACGCGCTGCGCGGCGCGCTCACCCCCGTGATCGCGCTCACCGCCATCGACCTGGGGACGATGTTCGGGTCCGCCGTGCTGACCGAGTCGCTCTTCGGCCTCCCGGGGCTCGGCAAGCTGCTGGTCACCTCGGTCGGTCTGATCGACCTGCCGACCGTCGTCGGTCTCACCCTCGTCACCGGCTTCTTCGTGGTCCTCGCCAATGTCATCGCGGACGTGCTCTACGCGGTGACCGACCGAAGGGTGGTCCTGACATGAGCGCCGCATCCCCGGTCGACGCCGCGTCGTCGGCCGATGCCGCGTCGCCGGCCGACGCCGCAAGCCTGGTCGAGGTCCGGGACCTGGTCGTCGACTTCCCGGTCGGCGACGGCCACGTCCGCGCCGTCGACGGCGTCGGCTTCACCCTGGAGGCCGGGCAGGCGCTCGGCATCGTCGGCGAGTCCGGCTCCGGCAAGAGCACCGTCGCCTACGGGCTGCTCGGCCTGCATCGCGGGACCGGCGCCCGGATCGGCGGCTCGGTCCGGGTCGCCGGCGTCGACGCCGTCACCGCCGAGGGCGACGAACTGCGGCGCCTGCGCGGCGGACTGGCCGCGATGGTGTTCCAGGACCCGCTCTCCGCACTGGACCCGTACTACGCCGTCGGCGACCAGATCGCCGAGGTCGTCCGGGTCCACCGGCCGGTTTCCCGCCGGGCCGCCAGGGAGCGGGCCGTCGAGGTGCTCGACCGGGTCGGCATCCCCGACGCGGCCCGGCGTTCGCGCTCGCGCCCGCACGAGTTCAGCGGCGGCATGCGCCAGCGGGTGCTGATCGCGATGGCCCTGGCCTGCGAGCCGCGCCTGCTGGTCGCCGACGAGCCGACCACCGCGCTGGACGTCACCGTCCAGGCCCAGATCCTCGACCTGCTGCACGAGCTGCGCGCCGAGACCGGGGCCGGGCTGGTCCTGGTCACCCACGACCTGGGCGTGGTCGCCGGGAGCGTCGACCGGGTGCTGGTGATGAAGGACGGCCGGGCGGTCGAACACGGCCCGGTCGCCGAGGTGCTGGGCGCGCCGCGCGAACCGTACACCCGCGCGCTGCTGTCGGCGGTGCCCCGGGTCGACGCGCCGGAGGCGGCGGGCGCGCCGGACGCGCCGGACGCGTCCGCCGCGGCGGCCGGGTCCTCCGGGTCCTCCGGGGGCGAGGTGCTGCTCGAAGCCACCGACCTGCGCCGGGAGTTCGCGATGCGTGGCGGCCTCGCCCGGCGCGGCGCCCCGGTCGCCGCCGTGGACGGCGTCTCGCTCACCGTGCGGGCCGGCGAGACGCTGGGTGTCGTCGGCGAGTCCGGCTCCGGCAAGACCACGCTCGGGCGGATGCTCGTCCGGCTGCTGGAGCCGACCGGCGGCCGGCTCCACTACCGGGGCCGCGACATCGGAGCGCTCGGCGAGAAGGAACTGCGCCCGCTCCGGCGGGAACTCCAGATGGTCTTCCAGGACCCGGTGTCCTCGCTCAACCCGCGCCGCACCATCGGGGAGTCCGTCGCCGACCCGCTGCGCATCGCCGGCGAGTCCGACGAGCGCCGCATCCGGGCCCGGGTCGGCGAACTCCTCGAACGCGTGGGGCTCGACCCCGACTGGTACCACCGCTACCCGCACGAGTTCTCCGGCGGGCAGCGGCAGCGGGTCGGCATCGCCCGGGCACTGGCACCCGAGCCGAGGCTGATCGTCTGCGACGAGCCGGTCTCCGCGCTGGACGTCACCACCCAGGCCCAAGTGGTCGACCTCCTCGGCGAGTTGCAGCGCGACCTCGGCCTCACGCTGGTCTTCATCGCGCACGACCTCGCCGTGGTCCGGCAGGTCAGCGACCGGGTCGCCGTGATGCGGGCCGGGCGGATCGTGGAACAGGGCGACGCCGACACGGTGTACGACTCCCCGCAGCACGCGTACACCAAGGGCCTGCTGGCCGCCGTACCGGTGCTGGACCCGGCCGAGGCCACCGCCCGCCGCCAGGCCCGCCTGGCCGCCGCCGGCGCCTGACCCACCCCCCCGGCGGGCCCTCCCGGCCCGCCGGGGCCCGGCACACCCGGCTGTTCGGCGGTCAGGCGGTGTAGCGGGCCGTGCGGTAGCCGCCTTCGGCCGTGCGTTCCACCTCGGACTCGCCCCAGGTGTGGGGGACGGCGAGGTTCCACTTGGTCCGCAGGACCGCGTGTTCCGCGCGGTTCCTGGTCACGTACCACTTGCCCATCCGGCACCAGGCCAAGGGCTCGTCGGCCTCGGTGGCCACCGCCCGCACCAGCTGCGCCGCCAGCCGGGCCACCCGGCCCTCCAGCGCGGCCTGTTCCCCGGCGGCCTCCCCGGCCTCCAGGTACTGGTTCATCCGGTAGGTGGCCTGGTCGCCGTGCTGGAACATGGCGTACTCGGAGCCGGCCGCCATGTGCAGCCTGCCGTGCTCCAGGGCCGCCGTGCCGCTGCGCACCACCTCCTCCTGGGAGCCGAGGGCGATGCCCTGGTTGAGCCGGTTGAGCAGCTTGGCCTTCTCGGGGGTGGCCTCCGGGATCTGGCCGCCGCCACCGCCCTGCGCGGAGTACACCTCGTGCAGGTCGTAGTCCCCGGTGTAGAGGTAGTGCCGCCACTGAGGGTCGGCCTTCAACTGGGCCAGTTCCGGGCCGCCGTCGTCGGCGTCCATGTCGATCGGCACATACTGCTCGCCTCGGGGGCCGTTCCGGACGATCCCGGTGTCCAGGACCTCCTGGGGCGGGCTGTCGATCCGGACGCCGGCCAGGCCCTGGGCGTTCCAGTGGCCGACGAAGCCGCTCAGGTCGTGGTCCCGCAGCCACCGCAGCACGACCGCCGGGTCGCCCTGGGCCTGCCCGGGCCCGGCGCCGTAACGACTGCGCACCGACGAGGGCTTGATGGACTTCTCCAGGATGGTGTGCGGCTTGGGCTTGGCGCCCTCCGCGATGCGACGGATGGAGTACTCCCCGGTCTCCCGGACGGCGATGGTGTACTTGTGCTTCCGGCACACCTCCGAGATGGCCGCCCAGTGGTTCTCCCACACGATGTCCCGCAGGGCGCCGGCCCGGGCCCCGGGGGTGACGGCCTCCCCGTCGTAGCCGGCGGCCTCGCAGATCCTCAGCACGTTGGTCGGGTCCAGTTGTTCCCGCGCCGGGCGCCGGTCGCCCGCCACCCGCTGGAGCGCCGGCAGCGCGGGTGGCGTCCGGCGCCCGCGCGCGCCGGAGCCGTCCCGCTGCTCGGCGACGGCCCGTGCCGTCGCCGCATTGCCGGCGCGCCGCAGGGCCGCGAGGTCCCCCGGGGGCACGGCCCCGGTCTCGGGTCGCGGCCCGGTGCCGGGCCGTCGGGCCGGGCCCGTGTCGCCACGGGGGCGCCCGGCCCGCTCCGGCTGTTGCCTCGCCTGCATGCCGTGACCCCCTCGGTCCCTCGCGGTCCCTCTCGCTTCCTTTATACGGGAAGTCCGGTGGCGTGGAGGGCAGTTCCGGTCCGTGCGGGATTCGGGCGGTCAGCCGCGCTGCACGGTGACCCGGTCCACGGCGGTGCCGTCCTCGGTGACGGAACGCACCTCCATCCGGGCGGGTTTGCCCGCCTCGGCGGGGGCCACGTCGACCGCCACCAGGCAGTAGCCGGTGTAACGCACCCTGGACCAGGTGACCTTGACGGTCTGGTTGTGGCCGGACCGGTCGGAGACCACCATCGGGACGGCGGAGTCGTTCGCGGTCTCGTGCCCCAGGTAGGTGTCGGAGGCGGGGAAGGTGTAGAGCCCGCCGCCACCACCGCCCGCGACGATGTAGGTGGTGCCGTCCTTGGAGGGGTCGACGGTGCCGCCGGGGTCGGCCCTGCGGGTGGCCTTGCCGGCCCGGAGGGGATCGGTCCGCTCGTAGACGTGGTTGTGGCCGCTGAGCACCAGGTCCACCTGGTACTTGTCGAACAGCGGGGCCCAGTCCTGCTGCGCGCCGAGTTCGGCCCCGTTGTCGTGGCAGGTCGAGTACGTGCACTGGTGCAGGTAGACGACGATGAAGTCGATGCCGGGGTCGGCGCGCAGCGCGGCGAGCCGGCTGTCCAGCCACTTCTTCTGCTTGCCCTTGGTGTAGTCGAGGTTGGCCGGGGTGTTGAAGCAGATGTCGTTGCCGTCGAGGCTGACCAGGCCGACGTTCTGGTACCGCCAGGAGTAGATGCCGGTGGACTGGGTCCAGGCGTTGTCGGGCATCGTGAACCGGGCGCGGACGCCCCCGTAGCCGTCGGTTCCGTACCAGGGCTCCATCTCGTGGTTGCCGATCGCCACCATCCACGGGGTCCGGGCGGCGACGGGTTCGTTCTGCACGAAGAAGGAGTCCCACAGGCGGGCGTCGTACGCGTCGCCGGTCTTGCCGCTGCCGCCGCTGTTGGCGTACGACAGGTCGCCCATGTGGAGGTGGAAGGCCGGGTCGAGGCCGGCGATCAGGGTGCCGGTGGCGGCCGCGTTGTAGCCGATGCCCTGGTCGCCGAAGGCCGTGAAGGTGAACCCGGGGCCCCGGCCGGGGGCGGGCGCGGTGCGGAAGCTCGCCACGTCGCCGAGCCGGGCGCCCTGGCCCGCGGGGTCGTTGCCCTGGTGGCCGACGACGTAGTAGTACGTGGTGTCGGGGATCAACTGGTCGACCAGGGCGTGCAGGTAGTACTGGGTGACGGTCGTGGGCTTGACCAGGGGCAGGTCCTCGACCGGGTGCTGCCAGGAGAGCTTGCTGACCAGGGTGCGGACCTCGGCGGCGATCGGGGCGCCGAAGTCGCCGGGCCGCAGGCCGATCCGGACGAAGGGCGCGGTCACCGCGCCCGGGACCTGCCAGGAGACGACGACCTGGCGGGACGGGTCGGCGCCGAAGGCGAGGTGCCGGCCGAAGGGGCGCAGCGCGGACCCGGCGATCCGTTCGGTCCGCGGCGAGGGGAGGGGAGTGGTGGGGAGGGGGGAGGGGGCGATCGGGGTGTCGAGGGCGGTGGGACGCGGGGCGGCGAGGGCGGTGCCGGGCAGCAGGAGGCCGCCGGCGGTGAGGGCGGCTCCGCCCGTCGCGCCGATCCGGAGGAGGTCACGCCGGGAGTGCCGTGGTGTCTCGGACATGACATTAAGTTAGGAAACTTCCCTAACCTTTGACAAGAGGGCGGACAGCACGGAATCAGGCCGCGCCGTCTGTCAGTCGGACAGCTGGGCTACAAAGGGGGTGGAGTGACGGGTGTTCCGCCGCCGGGGTCAGCGCCCGACCGGCGGCCGCTGCGCGGGCCCGTACGCGCGGAGCTGCGCCGGGAGGCCGGCGGGTCGGCGCCACCGGGCTTCGAGGCCGCAGGCGCCGAGGACGGAGCCGATGGCGTGGCGCATGGCGTCCCGGACGGCGGCCCGCAGGCGGGCGGCCTGCTCGGCGGCCGGCGTACCGCCGTCGGCGACGGCGGACATGCGCCGGGGCGGGTTCCACCCGAGGTCGGCGACACCGGTGGTGTCGTCACCGTCGTCGGCGGGCCGGCACGGGCCGAGGGTGATGCCGGGTGCGTACAGGTGGTCGGCGACGGGCAGACCCGCGAGCGCCGCGCTCCGCCGTACCGCGTCGACGACATCGGTGCCGATGCCGAGCTCCAGCGGAGCGGACCCGGCCGGCGGCGGGGCGGGGACACCGCGCCCGCCGGCCGGGAGCGGACCGGTGAAGCCGCCGACCCTGGTCTCCCCGCCGTCGCGGCCGGGGACGACGGTGATACCGAAGTCCGGCAGGAACTCCGCCAAGGCGTTCGTCATGCCGCCGGTGACGATCAGCCGGGCCGAGGCCACCGGCTGCCCGGGGAGCCCGGCAGCCGCCGCGGCCGCCAGCCGGGGGCCGGGCTCCCAGTGCACGGCGAGGAGGCCGGCGCAGTCGTCGGCGTCGTCGAGCGGCCGCGCCGGGCGCAGGTGGACGCCGGGCCCGTGCCCGCCGTAGGCGACGGGCAGCCCGGCGAGCAGGACCGCCTCGGTGACGCGGTCGGCGAGCAGCGGGTCGATGCGGGGGCCGCCGGACCGGCCGGCTCCGGACGGGGATGCCGCGGTCACCGCGGACCCGCCGTCAGCCGAGCGGACTGCGAGCGCCGTACGGACCACGAGCGCCGTACGACCTGCGCGAGCTGCGACGACCGCGCGAACGGTGCGGAGACCGTGTCCATGCGAGCCCCTCCATCGGTTCCGGTACGGCTCCCGGCCGCCCGCCAGAGGCTACCCACGGACACGGACGGTCCGTCGGCGAATCGGGAAATCGACGGTGCGGCGCGCCAGGCCTGCGGGCCCGTCAGGCTTGCGGGCGCGCCGGGCCTGCGGGGCGCGTCAGACCCGCCGCTCGTCCGGTCACGCGCCGTCCTCGGCGACGACGCGTATCTCGTGGACGGCGTTGCGGTCGCCGTCGAGCGGCTGGACCCGCCCGGCGGAGTCGGTGGCCCGGCAGCGGATGCGGTGCGGGCCCGGCGCGAGGTCGGCCCGGAGGCGGAAGCGCTGCCACGTCGGGTCCGGGCCGCGCCGGTCGAGCACGGCGGGCTGCCAGTCGGCGTCGTCCACCGCGACCTCCACGGTCGTCACCTCGGTGGTGCTCCAGGCGTAGCCGGCGATCTCACGGGCCCCGGCCGGGACGGTGCTCCCGTCGGCCGGGGTGAGCAGCTTGCTGGAGACGTCCTTCTCGCGGACCGGCCGGGACTCGCTCTCGCCGGGCAGGACGCGGGTGTAGAAGTGGGTGGTGAAGAGGTGCTCGGGCCGGTCGGCGGCCAGCACGATCCGGCTCAGCCACTTGACCGAGTTGGTGCCGAACATCAGGGGTGCCACCGCCCGCACCGGGTAGCCGTGGTTCGGGCGCAGCGGTTCGCCGTTCATGGTGTGCGCGAGGACGACCTCCGCCCCCGCCTGGTCGAGCGGCAGGTCCTTGAGGAAGCTCACGTCGCTCTGCCCCGCGAAGTCGCCCCTGTCGGCGCCCTCCAGCCAGACATGGCGGGCCTGTGGGCGCGGGCCCGCCAGCTCCAGGACGGCGGAGAGCGGGACGCCGGACCACTCCAGGTTGGTGACGGCGCGGGTCGGCACGGTGGGGTGCAGCGGGTTGCCGAAGCACTCGTGGACGGCGGTCAGGCTGGTCTGCGGCAGGCCGAGGAGGGCCTGGAAGTCCAGCCGCAGGGGCCGCTCCACCAGGCCCTCGACGGTGAGGGACCAGGTCGCCCGGTCGAGCCGCGGGTGCGGCCCGAGGTGGTTGCGGACGAAGACCTCGTCGACCGGCGTGACGAAGCGGTCGGGTGCCTGCGGATCGGTTTTGAACATCGGTCATTCCCCCGTGTCGATCATGGTGTTGCGGTGATCGACAGTACAAGGAAGCACTGACAGTGCCTCGGCCGCCCCGGTCGGAGCGGTGCCGGGGGCCGGTGGGGGTCAGAGCCAGTTGCGTTCGCGGGCGGCCAGCGCGGCCCGGAAGCGGTTCGGCGCCCCCAGCCGGTGCATGAGCGTGGCGACGTGGCCGCGGTAGGACCGTAGGGACATGCCGAGTTCCCGGGCGCCGGTGGCGTCCTTGTCGACCCGTGCCATGGTGCCGAGGACCCGGCGTTCGGCCTCGCTCGGCAGAACGTCCGCGATCCCGTGGGACCGCGACCAGCGGCATTCGAAGAGCGTCAACAGGTTGGACACCAGGCCGGGTTGGCGGACGAGCAGGGCGCCCCGGGTGATGTCCTCCGGGTCGTTCGCCACGACGGCGGTGTGCCGGTCGAAGATCACCATCCGTTCGAGCGGTTCGGCGGTGCTGCGGACCTGGGCGCCCCGCTCCGACAGCTCCGCCGCGAAGCTGCCGGCGTCCTGGCAGCCGAGGGCCCTGGCGTGCACGATGGTCCGCATCCGCAACCGGCGCACGTACTTCAGATCGCGGCGCCGGACGTCGTCGAGGGCGGTGGCGAGGAACGGGCCCGGGTACGTGGTCAGCCGCTCCTCCCGGGCGAAGAAGGAGAGCTCGTCCACGCAGGCGACCACCTGGTCGAGGCCCGTGAGGTGCCGCAGTTCGGTGACCGGCTCCCGTGCCCCGTCCCGCTGGTCCCGCAGCAGGCTGTCCGCCAGGTGGCGCGACGAGGCGATCTGCCGGATCTCGCCCTGGAGGCCGCTGATCCGGGTCCGCGACAGCCGCTCGACGACGGCGGCCGGGTCCGCGCCGCTGAACGTCCGCCGGTCCGCGGTGGTCACCATGCCGAGGTCCTGAAGCCTGGTGAGCAGCGCTGCGGCGCTCTCCCGGTCGATTCCGCAGCCGACGGCGATGGCGGAGACCCCGAGCCCCGGCGACCGCAGGGTCGTCCGGTAGACCGCCTCCTCGCCCGCGCTCACGCCGAGGACCGCGAGTGTGTTCTCTTCCACCGTGCCCGTCCCGATTCCTTGGTAGCCGTCCGACTGTGAGCGGTGGTTCCGGGCCCGAAGCCGGGACCACCGTCGAAGGAGGATCGTCCAACGGACGGAGCCCGTCTCCCCAGGGACGTTCGGCCAGGGCCGACGGGACCAATGCCTCGGACTCGGTCGGCGCGATCCGCGGGCCTCGGCCCGGTCACGGCGCGTCGGACGGCCGCCGGTCCGGCGCCAAGTCGTCCGTCAGCCGGGGGATTTCGTCACTGCCGAGCGCCTCGTCGGCGTCGGTGGGATCCGCCCCGCTCCGGGATACACCCATAGGGAAGACCTATGGGGTCATAGACCTATGGGGTCATCGATCGCGGGCCCCCGCTCTCCCGGACCGACCCGCTGGTCACTTCTTGTCGGGCCGGGTGTGCGCCGTGGCCCGTCGGCGGTCGCGACGGCGGGCCGTGAGGAACGTGCCGCCGCCGACCAGGATCAGCGCCGCGCCGACGCCGGCCATCAGCGGAAACGGGCCGTCGGCGCCGGTGGACGCGAGTTCGGAGCCCGCCGTAGTGCCGCCGGTGGGGGTGGTACCGGGGGCGGTGGACGGGGGCGCGGTCGGGGCCGGGCTTGTCGAAGCGCTCGTGGGGGGCCGACCGCTCGGGCTCGGGCTCGCCGAGGCCGAGCCCGAGGCGGTCGCGCTGGCGGTCGCGGTCGCGGTCGGACTCGGCGCCGGGCCCGGGGGCGGGCTGGTCGAGGCGCTCGCGGTGGCGGAGGGCGACGGCGTGGCCGTGGCGGAGGGCGACGGCGTGGGGGTGGCCGCGGTCCAACTGGCCTTGGCGTGCGCGGTGGCACTGACGACGGTGCTGCCCGCGATGATCAGGGACTGGCTGCCCGGGCTGGTGAAGGCCCGGCCCACCGGGACCTTGAGCGAGGTGGTCGCGGTGATGGTCGCGCTACCGGGGCGGGCGTCGGCCGGGGCCTTGACGTAGAGCGAGTCGCCGCCGGCGGCGGGGTTGGTGAGTCTGCCGTCGCCGTCGGAGACGACGGTGCCGGCCCGGTCGGTCAGCGCGACACCGGCCGTGACGGCCGCGGTGTCGAGGGCGGCGGAGACCTCGCCGCTGGCGGATGTGATCCTGATCGGGCCGAGTACCGTTCCGCTCTCGCCGGTGACCTGGGCCTGGCCGAGGCTGAGCGAGGGGCCCGGCTCCTCGACGTCCTCGGCGTGGGACACCAGGTACTCGGTGAGAGCGGCCGCGCCCGGATGGGTCGGAGTTGCCGTGACGTGGTCCGAGAAGTGCCAGATGGCGGCCTGGGTGGCGGCGGCGGCATCGTTGTCGGAGAGTTCGCTGTGGACGAGCTCGCCGAGGTCCTGCTTGGAGATCTTCGGGTACGCGTGCTGGAGGACCCAGTTGACCTTCCCCGCGTCGTCGTTGTCCTTCAACGTGGGTGCGTCGGCCCAGTCGACCTCCTGGTAGCGCGCGTCCTGCACGACGGCGGTCGGGAGGTCGATGCAGTAGGTGAGGAGGCTGCCGTCGTCATCGGTCAGCAGCTCGAACACGCCGCCCATCTGGGCCTTTTCGTAGCCTTTGACGTTGATGAGGGCGCCGTGCAGCACCCCGTCGTACAGGGTGCCGCTCACTCCGTCGTCGCCGAGGCCGCTGTCCGCCGTGGCCGCGGGTGCCGTCGCGAGCCCGCTGCCGGTCACCACGGCCGTCGTGAGCACCACGGCTGCCGTGCGCAGCACGCGCTGCCGGTGCGTCCGGCTCGACCGGAGGTTCCGCGGGGTACGGACGGTCGTATGTTCCAGGTCCACTGTTTCTTCTTTCTCCCGTATGCGCGGCACGGCCCGACCGGCCCCGATCCGTATTCACCCGACGGCGTCGCCCCTGCCTGACTGAGGTGCCATCGAATCTATCCGTGCCCGAACTTGACTGTGTCCGTCAATCGATGACAGTTCCTGCAGAATGCGCATGCAGGTTCCTGCACGGCGGGACGGTGCCCGGTGCCCGGGCGGGCATCGGAAGATCGCCGTCCGGAAGCGCGTCCGGGGCCGGGCGACTTGTTTCGGTCCGGGGATTTCCGAGTCCTGCCGGCGTCCGCTGCGAGACAATCGCAGGATGACCGGCAACCGGACCACCCCCCGCGCCGAGGACGGCGCCCGCATACCCGGCCCCGCCGTGGCACCCGTTCCGGCGCTGCGCGGGTGGCTCGGGCTGATGGCGGCGCTGGCCGCTTCGGTGGTCGCCGTGCTGGGGTTCCGGTACGCGGGGGAGGGCGAGCCCGGCGCGGTGGACGCGCGGATCCAGGCGGTGGTGGACGGTGTGGAGCCGCCGTGGCGGTACCTCGCCCGGGCCCTGGACGTCCTGGGGGAGCCCGTGGGCGCCGCGCTGCTGATGGCGGCCGTGGTGACGGGCTGCCTGCTGCTCCGGCGTCCGCGCGGAGCGGTGTTCGCCGTCGTCGGCGTCGCCCTGGCCGTGGGGGCGGCGACGCTGCTCAAGCACCTGGTGGGACGCACCATCCACGGCGAGGGGAACCTGTCCTACCCGAGCGGGCACACCGCCTTCGCCACCTCGCTCGCCCTCGTGGTGGCGATGCTCGTGACCGGCCACCGGGGCCGGACCGGGGCCGGTCCCGGCCCCGACCGAGGCCCCGGCCCCGGTGGGCCGGCCGCCGCCCTGCTCCCGCTCGCCGTGGCCCTGGCCGCCGGCGCCGCCATGGGCTGGGCGCAGGTCGCGCTCGGCGCGCACTACCCGACCGACGTCCTCGGCGGCTGGTGCACCGCGCTGGCGGTGGTGCCGGTGACCGCCCGGCTGGTGGACCGGGCGGCCGACATCGCCCGGCGGGACGGCAGCTGACGTCACGTCAGGTCAATTCGCGCCGCCTCACGCCAGGCGGCGGAACACGGGCTTCACCGGCCGCCCGCCCAGCCAGGGCGCGGGGTCACCGGCGTCCAGCGCCTTCCGGTACACGCCGCAGACCTCGGCCACCACGTCCACGGTCGGGCGGCGGGCAGGCCCAACTGCTCGGCCGCCAGCAGTTCCCCCGCCGCCTCCAGGATCCACCGCGGGGCGCGGGTGTCACTCATGGGTCCTCGCCTTGTAACGGTGGAGCAGGGCTTCGAGGTAGTCCGCCTGCGGGTCCTCCAACCCGGTGGCTGCACCGTCCACGACGGTGATCCGGTCCAGCTCCGGGGTGCGGCCCGCAGCGCTCTCCGCCCGCACCAGCGCCTCGTACCGCTCGGCACAGTCTGCTGCGGCAGCGGGGGCGCCTCGTAGTGCATGCCGATGTTGCCGTTCTCCCCTCGGGTGACGGCCCACAGCGTCAGGTCCTTGGGCGTCGCGTGCACACCGATCTCCTCCGCCGGCTCCCGGCACGCCTGGCTGCGCAATTCGGTCTCGTCCAGGACTCCGGTACCGATGGACGGTTCCACGTTGCCGCCAGGCAACTGCCAGCGGCCGGGCGCCGCGGTCGAGGCGGACATACGGCCCACGACAAGGCCGCCCGCGTCGATCGGCTGCGCGATGGTCACGAACACCGACGACACCCGAGGTGCCCCTGGCACGCGGCGCAGCGCGAAGTGCCGGTAGGTCACGGGGGCCCAGGACAGGACGAGACTGTCTCCGTCGTACCCGGTGGCGGTGCACACCACCGCCGGGCCGTCGAACAGGTCCGGGTTCGCCTGGACGGCCTTCGCCCACACGTGGTCCATCGCGGCGCGGTGCTCCGGTGAGAGCATCGGCGGGGTCGTCTCCACCAGGCGTAGCGTGGCGGCTTCGAGGACTTCAAGACGGTCGGAGGGGGTGGGAAGTGGACTGGTCACGGCTGTGGGGTCCTTCCGGGGACGGTGCGCATCTGAACCTTCGTCGTACTCAACGTGTTCGCCTGGAGGAGGTCGTGCACGGGAAGTCAGCGGGGCCGACCTCCTGCGATTACGTGGTGGTCGCGCGAGTGGCGTTGGTGCGGCACCGGGTGAGGGCGTACTTGATGCGCGTGTCCGGGTGGGGGGCGGCGGCGAGGAGTTCGCCGACCTGGACGAGGGTGGTCCAGTACTGGACGGGGTCACCGGTGCGGGGAAGGGGGTGGGCGGCGACGAGGGAGAGGTAGGCAGTGATGAGGTTGCCCGTGGTGAACCAGCGCCCCAGCCCGTGCTGGTGTCCGGCGCGGATTCCGCCCATGGCGTCGATGGCGGTGAGGAAGAGGTCGATGACCGCCAGCTCGCGGGCATCGAGGCGCTTCGGGACGTCGAACACGCCGAGGGCTTCCAGGAGTTCACCGGTGTCGGCCTCGACACCGGGGCGCGGGTCGGCGAGCAGGGCGTCGTAGCAGTCGTTCAGGCGGCGCGTGGTCTCGGCGAGGGGGATGTCGAGGGCGAGGCAGACGGCGCGGGCGGCGGGGAGCGGCTTGCCGCTGCGGCGGGCGAGGAGGGCGTAGGTCTCGGCTGCGGTGGAGCCGCGAGCGAGGGAGTGCCGGGCGAGGGCGGCGAGAGGCGGCTGCATCGACGGCACGCTTTCAGATGGCAGGAACGGGGGTGGGGGCGACGATGACCCAGATGAACTTTCCGATATCGATGGCCTGAGGGCAGCAGCCCCAGCGCTCGGCGAGTTCGTTGACGAGGAAGAGGCCGCGTCCGCGCTCGTTGTCGGTGCTGGAACGGCGGAGAGAGGGACGTCCGCTGCCGGCGTCGTGGACCTCCAGGCGCAGGCGATCGCCGATGAGGGCGAAGTGGATCTCGATGGGGCGGTCGGCGGGTGCGTCGGAGTGCTGGACGGCGTTGGCGAACAGCTCGCCGAGGAGGCGTTCGGCAACATCGCGGTAGCGATCACCCGCAGGGAGGCCGGCCAGGTATGCCCGGAGGAGGTGCCGCGCGAGGGGCGTCGAGTCCGCGCGGGAGTCGAGGCGCCCGGCGAACGAGCAGGGGCGGCGGGCCGCAGACCAGGTTTTGAGCATGGCGAAGTACCTCAGAACGGTATTCCGGTGGGAGGCATGGGCATGGCTTCCGCTGCCCCACACTGACGTGGACTCAGGCAGGCGCGGACGGACCGGTGCACGCCGGGGTCAACGCTCCGGCTCCAGGCGACCAGACGGCAACGACTGCGATCTGTACGGAATCGATCACACACCGCCAACACGATGGAGACAATGCCATGGCGCGATCCAAAAGCGATCCCATCCCCGAGGAGCGCCATGATGCCCGATCAACTGCGTCGCGATATGAGGCAAGCCCGCCGCGCTTCCGGCCTGAACTGGGCCGAGTTCGCCCGTGCGAGCGGGTTCGGTGTGGCGTACCTGCGCAACGTGGAGAACGGCAACCGTCGGGTGACCGAGTCGGTGGCCGCCGCCTACGACAGGGTCCTCGACACAGGCGGAGGCTTCGCCGCCGCCCTTGCGGATACCGCAGTTGTGGAGGTTTCTTGGAACCGGGCCGGAGCGACTCTGGCGGTTCTCACGAGCCTGATGGAAGGAAGACGAGTGGATCGCCGAGGGTTCCTTGCTGCCGGTGTTGCCCTGACAGCGTCAACGAACAACTGGGTCACGGCCATCGGGCGCACTCTCCAGGATCCACGGGCCAGGCATGTGGACGGCTCGTCCCTGATGGCAGGTTTGGAGGGCCGGCTCAGTCTCCTGCGCCGCGTGGATGACGAGCTCGGTAGTGGCGAGGTCTTCACGGCCGCGCGCAGCGACCTTGCCCTGGCACTGGCAGCGATCAAGTCCGGGCGCTACAAGGGCAATCACCTGTCGCGCTTGTACGCGATCACCACCGAGGCCGCCCGCCAGGTCGGCTGGGCGGCCTTCGATCAGGGCCGCGTCGGCCTCGCCCAGTCCTACTTCGATGCCTCCTTGCGGGCCTCCGCCGAGTGCGGCGATGTGATCGCCGGCGCCTACACGCTGTCCTTCGCCGCCGTTCAGTGCTACTCCTCCCCCGGCCTGGCCGGCCGGGCGGTGTCGTTCGTGGACACAGCCCGGACCCAGGTGCGCGGCCGTAGCACCCCGCGGATGGAGGCGATGCTCGCCGCCCGCGCCGCCCGCGCGTGGTCGAAGGACGGAGCGAGGAAGGAGACCACGCAGCAGCTTCACCTGGCACACGCAGCGCTGGACAAGGGACGGCGCGAGGACGACCCTGGTTTCCTCTACTGGGTGGACTACGGCGAGATCGAGATGATCGCCGGCTCCTCCGCTCTGGAACTGGGAGACCCTGCCGAGGCCCTGCGGCGGTTCGAGGCCGGCATGCAGGCGTATCCGGGTGACGAGCAGTACCCCCGCAGCCACGCCATCTACCTCGCCCGCGCCGCGGAGGCACACCTCGCACTGCACGACCTGGACGCGGCCGTGGCAACGGGCCGACACGCCGCTGCCTGCCTCGGAGCGGTCGACTCCGCGCGCTCCGAATCCCAACTGCGGGGTCTGCGCGAGAAACTGGATCCGCACACCGCCCATACAGGGGTCCGCGACTTCCTAGAAGCCGGGCAGGCGCAGGAGCTCGCGTAGCCGTCGGACGACCACGTCCTCGTCCAGCCCCAGCACAGGGGTGAAGCCGAGCCGCTGGGCGGCGACGAGGTTCTCCTCACTGTCGTCCACGAACAGGCACTCCTCGGCGCTGACACCGAGGCGCTCCAGTACGACCTGAAACGCCTCGGGTTCGGGTTTGCGGGCACCATGCTCCGCCGACAGCACCACCGCATCGAAGGTGCCGTGCAGGTCGAAACCCGCGTATGGGTCGTAGGGCTGCCGCCCGAGGCTGTTTGACAGTACCGCCGTCCGCACCCCCGCCGCACGGGCCTGCCGCGCGACCTGGAGAACCTGGTACGCCGGAAAAGCGTCGTGAAGGTACCTCGCCAGCAGGTTGTCCGGCTTCACGCCCATCAGGGCGGCAAACTCGGTGTTCCAGTCCGTCTGACTGATCCGGCCGAGTTCGAGATTCCGGAACAGGTCCTGCCCCCGGGGGTCGGACCAGGCACGCAGGAACGTCCCCGGGGCGATCCGCTCCCGGTTCTCGAACCACGTGATGACCTCGACCATGTTCGACGTCAGGACGCCGAAGAAGTCGAAGACCACCGCACGAAACGAAGTCACTGTAGCTCGCTCCATCCGCACAGCGTACGTCCGCTCCTGGCTGGTTGCACCGAGGTTTGGTCAGGTCCGGCGAGTGTCTGTGCGGGGCGTCGCCGACGGTGGTTGCGGGAGTTGTGATGGGCTGGGCGCAGGTCGTGCTGGGCGCGCACGACCCGACCGACGCGCTGGGCGATTGGTGCACCGCGCCGGCGGTGGTGCCGACGGCCGCCTGGCCGGTCGGTCGGGTAGTGGACAAGGCGAGGTAGCTCAGGCGAGGCGGCGGAACACGGGTTTCACCGGCCGCCCGCCCAGCCAGGGCGCGGGGTCGCCGGCGTCCAGGGCCTTCCGGTACACGCCGCAGGCCTCGGCCACCACGTCCACGGTCCGCTCGATGTCGGCGTCGTCGAGCGCGCCGCTCACCACGAACGACGGCGCCAGCACCCCGCCCGCGAGCAACTGGCGCAGGAACAGGGTGCGGTACTCCTGGGACGGCCGCAGGTCCTCGTCGAGGGTGGCGAAGACCAGGTTGCTGGCCCGGCCCCGGACGACGACGTGGTCGCCGACGCCCATGGCGGCGGCGGCCTCGCGGACGCCGGAGGCCAGCCGCTCGCCGAGGGCGTGCAGCCGGGCGGTGGTGCCCTCCTCGGTGTAGGTGGTCTGCACGGCCATCGCGGCGGCCAGCGAGTGGGTCTCGGCACCGTGCGTGGTGGACAGCAGGAACACCCGGTCGCCGGGGTGGCGCAGGCCGCCGCGCTCCATCAGCTCGCGGCGCCCGGCCAGCGCGGAGACGGCGAACCCGTTGCCCAGCGCCTTGCCGAAGGTGGAGAGGTCGGGGACGACGCCGTACAGGCCCTGGGCGCCCGCCTCGGACCAGCGGAAGCCGGTGATCATCTCGTCGAAGACCAGGACGCAGCCGTGCCGGTCGGCCAGTGCGCGCAGGCCGGCGAGGTATCCGGGGGGTGGCTCGGTGTGGCCGGCGGGTTCGAGGACCAGGCAGGCGACCTCGTCCCGGTGGCGGGTGAGGAGTTCCTCGGTGGCGGCCAGGTCCCCGTAGGGGAACGCGACGGTGAGCTCGGTGGTCGAGGCCGGGATGCCGGCGGACATCGGGGTGGTGCCGATGAACCAGTCGTCGACGGAGAAGAACGGGTGATCGCCGCAGATCGCCACCCGGGAGCGCCCGGTGACGGCGCGGGCGAGGCGCACCGCGGCGGTGGTGGCGTCGGAGCCGTTCTTGGTGAACTTCACCATCTCGGCGGTCGGCACGGTGGCCAGGAAGCGTTCCGCGGCCTCGGCCTCGACGATCGAGGGCCGGACGAAGTTGGTGCCGCGGTCGAGTTCGCGCCGGACGGCCTCCAGCACGCGCGGGTGGGCGTGCCCGAGGCTGACCGACCGCAGGCCGGAGCCGTACTCGATGTAGCGGTTGCCGTCGACGTCCCACACGTGGGCGCCGCGGCCGTGGCTGATGACCGGGGCCAGGTCCTCGGGGTACTGGTCGTCGCCCTTGGCGTAGGTGTGCGCGCCGCCGGGGATCACGGCGTGCAGCCGCTCGTTCGCCGCCCGGGAGCGGGGGAGCCGGAACTCTTCGGTGGACATGCGGCCCCTCACTTCCCCTGCGGCCGGAGGGCTTCGGCGAGGCTCGGCGCCTCCCGGTCCCGCTTGGACACGGACGTGGCCGGCAGCGGCCAGGGCACGGCGAGCTGCGGGTCGTCGAAGGCGATCGTCACGTCCTCGGCCGGATCGTGCGGACGGTCGATCAGGTACGAGACGTCGGTGGTGTCGGTGAGCGCCTGGAAGCCGTGCGCGCACCCGGCCGGGATGTACACGCTGGCCTGCGTGTCGCCGGACAGCTCGAAGTGGGCCTGGCCGAGGTAGGTCGGCGAGTCCGGCCGCAGGTCCACGACGACGTCGAAGACCCGCCCGTACGAGCACCGCACCAGCTTGGCCTCGCCGGCGCCGGAGCGCAGGTGCAGGCCGCGCAGCACGCCCAGGACCGAGCGGGACACGCTGTGCTGGACGAAGGCGTCCGGGTCGAGGCCCACCGAGCGGACCACGTCGGCGTCGAAGGTGCGGCAGAAGAAGCCGCGTTCGTCGGCGTACGGCGTCGGCTCGAACAGGTACGCCCCGGCGATCGCCGGGACTTCGGTCACCTTCATGGGGCCTCTTTCAGAACACGGGCACGGGTATCGGTATCGGTATCGGTGTTGGTATCGGTGGTGCCACCGGCGCGGCCGGTCGCCGGGAAGAGCGCGGCGGTCAGGGCGGCGAACTGCTGCCCGAGGTGCCGGGAGGCGGCGAGGTTGCGCTCGGCGAGGGTCCGTCGCAGCTCCGCCGACCGCTGCTCCAGCTCCCGGAACTGCTCGACCAGCCGGTCGGCGTCGACCTCGCGGGCCGGGTGGCAGTACGTGCCCAGCCCCATCCCGGCCATCAGCGCGTCGCTCTTCGCCGCGTAGCTCAGCGCGAGGGTCGGGGTGCCGGCCTTCAGCGCGCAGACCAGGTTGTGGTACCTGGTCGCCACCACGGCGTCGGCTGCCGCGGCCTCCGCCATCAGCTCGGCCAGCGAGGCGGCGTCGGAGACGGTGACCAGCGGTGAGCCCACCGCGTCGACGATCGCGGCGGCCACCGGGGCGTCGACCCCGTCGCCGGTGAGCAGCCGGACCGGCCGGCCGTCCTCGACCAGCGTGCGGACGAAGCGGGTCGTCCCGTCCAGGTAGCGCCGGTGGATCTCCTCGGCGCGGTCGCGGTCGTCGTTGCCGCCGTGGAAGGCCATGACGCCGACGCAGACCGGGCCCTGCGCATCGGACGGTGCATCGGACGGCGCCCCGGGCGGCGGCGCGGGCAGGGCGAAGGCGAGGTCCGGGTAGACCTCGTCCCGCGCGGTGTCCACGCCCATCGCCCGCATCGCGTCGCGGGACAGGGCGTCCCGGTACGACCGGTACGCGGCCAGCCGGGCCGACCAGCGGACCAGGGCCCGGGTGGGCCGGTCGGCGATCGCGGAGGCGCCGACGCCGACCAGCGCCACCCGGGTGCCGAGGAGCCGCCCGGAGGCGCAGAGCAGGAACAGCGCGTACGGGAAGCCCCAGGGCCGCAGCGGCAGGGTGGCCTCCAGGACGCCCATGCCGGGCACGATCACCACGTCGTGCCGGCGCACCCAGGCGGCGGTGCGGACGGCGTCGACGAGCTTGCCCAGGCCCTTCGCCGCGATCGAGCCCGCCCGTGAGGCGGTGCGGTACTCGCCGCGGTACCAGTGCAGCCGGGTGGCCGGGATCCGGTACCGGGCGGTGACGGCCTCGGGCCCGCCGCACAGCGCGTCCACGACCGCCGCCGGGTGCTCGGCGCGCAGGTAGCCGAGGACGGCCTCCAGCGAGCCGTCGTTGCCGAGGTTGCCGGAGCCGAGCAGGCCGAACACCCCGACGCGCACCGGGGTTCCGTCCGCCGTCACGCCCGCCTCCCCTCGCGCCCGGCCACCAGGGCGTCGACCGAGACGGTGAGCCGGGCCGGGTCGACCGGCGCGCGGTCCTCGACCCGCTCGCCGGCGCCCGGCCGGACCCGGCTGGTCATCCACGAGGCCAGGTGGCGGTAGCAGGCGCGCCGGTCGTCCGGGGACAGCGGCGCCCGTCGGACCGCCGAGGCGAAGCCCCAGACGTACTCGGCGAGCAGCCGGGGCGTCGGGTGCAGCGGGCCCGCCCGGCGCGGGTCCAGGTTGACGCAGCGGGAGCGCTTGGAGGGGTTCGCCCGCTCGGCGCGGGTGGGGTGGTCGCGGCGGAAGTACAGCAGCTCGGGCACCTGGTGGAAGGGCCCGTGCAGGGTGATCTCGGCGACGAAGGTGCGGTCCGCGTGGTGGTAGCTGTCGTGCGGCTTCACCCGGCGCAGCACGTCGGCCCGCATGACGCCGTAGAAGTCGTCGCCGCCGGGCTCGAACAGCAGGCTCCGGAACCGCTCCGGCGCGTGCGGGGAGTCGGTGGCGAGCCCGTACTCGTACGGGACCTTCACCCGGCCGTCGCCGTCGATGACGGCCTGGCCGGAGTGCGCGAGGATCACGTCCGGCCGCTCGTCCAGCGCCTCCACGCAGCGCAGCAGCAGGTCCCGGGCGTACAGGTCGTCGTGCGAGGCCCACTTGAACAGCTCGCCGCGGCACTCGGTGAACACGTGGTTGTGGTTCGGCGCGGCGCCGATGTTGCGGGGCAGCCGCAGGTACCGGATGCGGGAGTCCCGCGCGGCGTACCGGCGGCAGATGTCCTGGGTGGCGTCGGTCGAGGCGTTGTCGGAGACGACCAGCTCGAAGTCCTCGTAGGTCTGGCCGAGCAGGGCGTCGAACGACTCGGCGAGGTACTCCTCGCCGTTGTAGACGGGCAGCCCGATGCTCAACCGGGGAACGGCGGTCATGGCGTCCTCACTTCGGGGATGTCGTGCGATGGTTCGGGGGCCGGGGCCGGGGCCGGGGCCGGTTCCGGGGCCGGCGCGGGGGCGCGGTGGTGTTCGCGCAGGGCGGCCCGCAGTTGCAGCCACCACACGGCGGAGCCGCAGGCGGTGGCGGTGGCGACGCCCCAGGCGGAGCCGACCGTGCCGGCCGCGGCCGCCCCGCCGAGCCCGCCGCCGAGGTAGCAGGCGGAGGCGAAGAGTTGGCAGCGCAGGCTGCGCCGGGCCGCGGCGAGCGCGCGCAGTCCGGTCGCCGCGCCGCTGCCGAGGCCGGCGCCGGCGACGCCGAGCGTGGCCGGCACGATGAGCCGGGAGGCGGAGTGCCAGACGTCGCCGAGGACGAGCTCGCCGGCCCGGTCCGGCATCAGCAGCAGCGCCGCGCCCCACAGCAGGGCGGCGCCGGCCTGCCCACCGCCCAGCAGGAAGCAGAACCGGCCGAGCCGGTGCGATTCCTGCCGCAGCACCCGGGCCGCCTCGGCCACGGTGACCAGCGACAGGCCCATCAGCAGGGCGAGGAAGGGGCCGAGCAGCAGTTCGGCGCCCCGGACGGCGCCCACCGCGCCGACCCCGGCGATCGCGCCGAGCCCGTACGCCCGCAGCTGGCCGGCGCCGCTGAGGCTGACGTTCTCGACCAGGTACCGGCTGCCCAGGTCGCGCTGCTCGCGAATCCACCCGCGGGCCTCGGTCACCCGCGGCCGGATGCCGGACTGGAGGAAGCCGTACCCGGCGGCCAACGCGGCGGCGGCGCCCCAGGCCAGCACGAAGGCGGCCACGGTGCCGACCCGGGCGGCCACCACCATGGCCGGGACGAGCGCGACGCCCTGGACGAGGTCGTTGGTGAACGCCTTGCGTCCGGCGCCGGCGGCGAAGAACGCGAACCGCCGGGAGTCCTGGAGCAGCAGCGCGGGCAGGGCGACGCCGAGGCAGGCGAACGCCGTCCCGACGTCGCCGCCGAGGCCGAGCCCGACCAGCAGGCACAGGGCGCCCAGGGTGGAGCCGACGGCGAGCGCGGCGCCCGAGGAGCGGCCCGCCGCCGTGCGCCAGACCGGCTCGGGCACGCCGCTGAACCGCACCATGAGCGGGTCGGTGGCCAGCCCGCGGGAGACGTTGAGCACCACGCCGTACGTCAGCCAGGCCAGGCTGAACACGCCGAACGCGGTCACCCCCAGCGAGCGGGCGACGAAGGCCCCCACGGCGAAGTTGGTCATGCTGGAGACCGCCTGGTCGGCCAGCCCCCAGGACAGCCGCCCGAGCACGCCCCGCTTGGCGGTCCGCCCGGTCCGCCCGGTCCGCCCCGTCTCCCCGGACGGACCGGCCGTCCTCGTCTCCACCCCCTCGCCGCCCACCGCCGTCACGCCTTGATCAGCCCGGCGCCCCGGAGGGCGTCGGCCGCCACGGCGACGGTGTCGAACGGCAGCCCGGACCGTTCGGCGACGTCCAGCAGGCTGTGCGCGCCGTCGGAGAGGCTGAGCACCCACAGCATGGCCAGCTGCGCCTCCTTGGCGTCGCTGCGCCCGCCGAGCGAGTCGTACAGCCCGCGCCGGCCCAACTGCGGTTCGCCGTACGGGCTGAGGTTGAGGTAGCTCCGGTTGCGGTCGAGGACGGCGAAGGCCTCGCGGCAGACGGCCAGGGTGTCCTCCATCGCCTCCGGCTTGACGAAGTCCGGGTTGTCCGCCGAGGTGTGGTACTCGGGGTACCCGGCGTACGGGGTCCGGCTGAGCGAGCCCACGCCGAGGTCGAACCCGGGCGAGCAGTACTGCCGCTCGTCGTAGCCGTACGGGGTGAACTCGGTGACACGGTGCGGGCGTTCGGACGCGGACAGGACGTGCCGCAGCACCCGGTCGATCTCCGCGTCGCCGCGCCTGCTCTGCTTGTACGTCAGCTGCCCCGGGTCCCCGGCGCAGGCCAGCACCAGCCCGTGCTTGACCCGGTCCACCCGCTCCGCGTTGCGGGCCAGCCAGGTGATCGCCCCGATGGTGCCCGGCGCGAAGATGAACCGGTAGGTGTAGTACGGCGTGCGCTGCGCCAGCTCCCGGGCCAGGAACACCGCCACCGCGATGCCCGCCAGGTTGTCGTTGGCCAGCGACGGGTGGCAGACGTGGCAGGAGACGATCACCTCGTCGGCGACCTGCCCGGGCACGACGTGCTCGGCGTAGGTGAGGTGACCGTCCGCGAGCGTGGAGTCGACGCGCACCTCGTAGTCGCCGTCCGGCAGCCCGTCCAGGGTCTCCTGGGACAGGCAGAACCCCCACTGCGGCGTGTAGTAGCTGGTGCGGTACGGCACCCAGGCCGGGTGGTCCGGCAGGGTGTGCAGGTGCCCGCGCAACTCGGACAGCGGCATGGTCGCCGCCACCGGCACGCTGTAGCCGAGCACGTGCAGGCTGGACGCGGCGAAGTCGACGACCCGGTTCCCGGCGGCGTCGGCGATGTACGCGTCCCGGATGTTCCACTCCTGCGGCACCGTCCAGTCGAGCACCTGCGTGCCGGTCGGCACCTCGTGCACGTCCAGCGGCAGGTACTCGCCGACGATGTCCAGGGTGGCGCGCACGCCGTCGCCGGTGATGCTCCGGCACAGCGGGTACAGCCGCTCCACCAGGGCGTGCATCTCCTCGCCGGGCGTGCTCACCGGCGCCACCGCAGGGTGTCGTCGACGGTGCCGGCGCCGGCCGCCGCGCGCAGCACGGCCAGCCGGGTGAAGCGCCGCTCGAAGTCCTCCCGGTTCAGCCCGAACTTCCGGTAGGCGTCGGCGAGTTCGAGTGCGCCCTGCTTGACCGTCCACTCGCAGTCGAAGCCCGGCAGCGCGGCCCGGAACCGGGAGAAGTCCACCCGGTACGACCGGGGGTCGGCACCGTTCTCCCCGGTGATCACCACCCGCGAGCCGGCCACCGCCTCGGCGACCTGCCCGGCGATCTCGGCGACCGTCACGTTGTTGGCCTCGCTGCCGATGTTGAACGCCCGGTCGTGCACCGCCTCCCGCGGCGCGTCCAGCGCCGCCGTGAAGGCCCGGGCGATGTCGACGGCGTGCACCAGCGGGCGCCAGGGGGTGCCGTCGGAGAGCACCAGCACCTCGCCGGACAGCAGCGCGTGGCCCACCAGGTTGTTCAGCACGATGTCGGCGCGCAGCCGGGGCGAGTAGCCGAAGGCGGTGGCGTTGCGCATGTACACCGGGCTGAAGTCGCCGTCGGACAGCGCGTGCAGGTCGTCCTCCACCCGCACCTTGGACTCCGCGTACGGCGTCACCGGGCGCAGCGGGGCGTCCTCGCCCACCAGGTCGTCGCCGCCGGCGGCGCCGTAGACCGAGCACGTCGACGCGTAGAGGAACCGCCGCACCCCGGCGTCGCGGGCCAGCCGCGCCAGCCGCACCGAGGCGTGGTGGTTGATGTCGTAGGTGAGGTCGGGCGCCAGCGAGCCCAGCGGGTCGTTGGACAGCGCGGCCAGGTGGATCACGGCGTCCACCCCGGCCACGTGGTCGGCGGTGACGTCCCGCAGGTCCACCCGGTGCCCGGGCGGGTCCGCGGGAGCCGGGCCCAGGACGCAGTCCGCGAACAGGCCGGCGTCCAGCCCGACGACCTCGTGCCCGGCGGCCGCGAGGACCGGGGCCATCACGGTGCCCAGGTAGCCCTGGTGTCCGGTCAGCAGTACGCGCAAGGTTCAGCCCTCCAGGCCGAGAACGAGTTTGGTGACCGCGAACGCCTCGGCGTAGCGGGCGTGGCATTCGATGCCGCGGATCCGGGCCAGCCCGAGGAAGGCCTCCCGGTCGTACCAGGGCCGGTGCCGCTGCGAGGGGTAGTGCTCCTGCAGCAGCCGCACCTTCTCCTCCGCGACCTCCGCGGCCAGCGGCTGGTACGCGGTGGGGCGGCCGAGGTCGCCGTCCCATTTGACGATCTCGTAGCCGAGCACCAGGTGGTCGCGGAACGCGGTGGTCACCAGCTGCGCCAGGCCGCGGTGGTCCTGGTGGGCGTCGGCGGTGCGCGGCGCGAGGACCAGCTCCGGCTCGGTCCGCGCGCGCAGCTCCTCGACCGCGGCCTTGGCCTCGTCCCAGTGCGCGGGCAGCCGGCCGTCCGGCAGCTTGAGCACGGTCAGCCGCAGGTCGGCGCCCGGGCAGAAGGCGGCCAGCGCGGCCTGCTCCTCCCGCTCCCGCTCGCCGCCGCCGCCGGAGAGCACCAGCGCGTCGACCCGCACGCCCGGCCGCGCCCGGCACACCGTCAGCAGGGTGCCGCCGGCGCCGATCGCGATGTCGTCGCAGTGCGCCCCCAGCGCGACGACCCGCTCCGGGCGCCCGGCGCCGAGCCGGATCACGCGGCTCCCGCCCCGGCGCCGTGCCGGTGGCCGGCCGCGTCCGCGCCGCCCCGCTCCCACACGGCCCACGGGCGGTCGCCCCGGGCGTACGCCTCGTCGAGCGCGGCCTTCTCCTTCACCGTGTCGGTCGGCTTCCAGAACCCGCGGTGCCGGTGCGCCACCAGCCGGCCGCCCTTGGCCAGCCCGGCACAGCCGTCGGCGACCAGGTCCCCGTTCTCCGGGATGTGGTCGAAGACCTCCTGGCGCAGCACGAAGTAGCCGCCGTTCTCCCACAGCGGCATGTCGCTCACCGCGGTGATGCCCCCCACCAGGCCGTCCTCGCCCAGCTCCACGCAGTGGAAGGAGGACTGCGGCGGCACCACCATCATCGACGCGCCGGCGTCGCGTTCGGCGAAGCGGTCGATCATCTCCGGCAGCGGCGCGTCGGTCAGCACGTCGGCGTAGTTGGCGAGGAACATCTCGTCGCCGTCCAGGTGGTGGCGCACCCGGCGCAGCCGCTCGCCGATCGGCGACTCGATGCCGGTCTGCGCGAACGTGATCGTCCAGGAGGCGATGTCCGTGGACAGCAGCTCCGTCTGGCCGTTGCGCAGCACGAAGTCGTTGGACACCGTCTCCTCGTAGTTGAGGAAGTAGTCCTTGATGTGGCGGGCCCCGTACCCGAGGCACAGGATGAACTCGGTGTGCCCGAAGTACGCGTAGTAGCGCATGACGTGCCAGATCAGCGGCCGGGGACCGACCATCGCCATCGGCTTGGGCACGTCGTCGGAGGCCCCGCTGCGCATCCGCAGCCCGTAACCCCCGCAGAACAGGACGACCTTCACGGCTTGACCTCGACAATGCTCAGTTCCGGGATGGGGAAGACCAGCCGGCCGCCCCACTCGTGCACGAAGGACAACTGCTCGACCAGCTCCGCCCGCAGGTTCCACGGGAGGACCAGGACGTAGTCCGGCCGGTCGACGGCGATCTGCTCGGGCGGCAGGATCGGGATCCGGGTGCCCGGGGTGAACCTGCCGTGCTTGTAGGGGTTGCGGTCGACCGTGTACGGGAGCAGGTCGGGCCGGATCCCGCAGTGGTTGAGCAGGGTGTTGCCCTTGCCCGGGGCGCCGTAGCCGACGACCGTCTCGCCGCGCTCGGCCGCCTCGACCAGGAACCGCAGGAGGTCCCGGCGCACCTTGGCCACCCGGTCGGAGAACTCGGTGTACCCGGACAGCTCCTGGAGCCCGGCGGCCTTCTCCCGGTCCAGTACCTCCGCCACCCGCCGGCTGGGCTCGCCCGCCGCCTCGTCCGGCCGCGCCCACAGCCGGACGGAGCCGCCGTGCGTGGGCAGCAGCTCCACGTCCACGAGGGTGAGCCCGCCGCTGGCCAGCGCCCGGATCGCCGACGCGACCGTGTAGTACTGGAAGTGCTCGTGGTAGACGGTGTCGTACTGGTTCTCCTCGATCAGGGTCAGCAGGTGCTGCACCTCGATGGAGACCCAGCCGTCGTCGGCCACCAGGGCGCGCAGCCCCCGGGTGAAGCCGACCACGTCCGGGATGTGCGCGTACACGTTGTTGGCGGCGACCAGGTCCGCCGGGCCGTGCTCGGCGCGCACGGCCGCGCCGGTCGCCTGGTCCAGGAACGCCGTGAGCGTGGGCACGCCCGCCTCCCGCGCCGCGGCGCCGACGTTCACCGACGGCTCGATGCCCAGGCAGCGGATCCCCCGGTCCACCACGTGCCGCAGCAGGTAGCCGTCGTTGCTCGCCACCTCGACCACGAACGCGTCCGGGCCCAGGCCCAGCCGCTCGACGGCCCCGTCGACGAACGTACGGGCGTGCTCCACCCAGGACGTCGAGTAGGAGGAGAAGTACGCGTACTCCTGGAACGTCTCCTCCGGCGTGATCAGCGGCGGGAGCTGCGCGAGCCAGCAGTCGGTGCAGACCCGCAGGTGCAGCGGGTACGTCGCCTCCGGCAGGTCCAACTGCTCGGCGGAGAGGAAGCTCTCGCACGGCGGGGTCGCCCCCAGGTCGACGACGCTCCCCAGCGCCGTCGAGCCGCAGAGTCGGCATCGTGTCATCTACTGCCCCCAATTCCTGCCCGCGCGGGTGCCCCCCGGCGAGCCAGCGTTTCCGTTCGTCACCGGCGGCGCGCCCTCCGCGCCGCCGGACCGGCCCGCGATCACGGACCGGTACTCCTCCACCAGGCGTTCCAGCCCGACGGCCGGACTGAACCCCTGCTCGTAACGGCGCCGGGCCGCCGTGCCCATCTCCCGGTTGCGGTCCGCCCCGGCCGTGATCCGGCGCAGACAGGACGCGAGCGAGGCCGCCTCGCCCGGCCGGTGCAGCAGCCCGGTCACCCCGTCCTCGACGAGTTCGACGAAGGCGCCGTGACCGGCGGCGACGACCGGGACCCCGGCCGCCATCGCCTCCACGACCACCAGGCCGAACGCCTCCAGCCACGTCGACGGGGCCACCACGGCCACCGACCGCGCGACGGCCCGCCGGCACTGCTCCGGGTCGTACAGGCCGACGTAGCGCACGTCGTCCCGCCCCGCCGCCCAGTCGGCCACCTCCCGCTCCAGCGGCCCCGTACCGGCGACCACCAGCGGCACGCCCACACCGCCGTCCGCCGCGAGGGCGTCCCAGGCGGCCATCAGCAGCCGCACCCCCTTGGCCTCCGCGAGCCGGCCGAGGTACAGCACGTGCTCGCCGCCGTCGGTGCGGCAGGCGCCCGGGTCCGGCACGAAGTTGTGCTTGACCACGAGGCGTTCGGCCGGGAGCCCGGCCCCCACCAGGACGTCGCGCTGCGCCGCCGAGATGCAGAAGAACCGCTCCACGCCCGACCACCAGCGCCGCCGGTTGACCGCCAGGCTCACCGCCGGCGGCACCGTCGCCAGCCTGGAGCCGCGGTAGCAGCCGTGCCGGACGGCGGGCAGCGGCGAGCGCCCGACGCACTCGGCGCACGGCCGGCCGTCCCGCTGGAGCGTGCCGGGCGGGCAGACCTGGGCGTAGTTGTGCAGCGTCGCGACGGCCGGCACCCCGGCGGCGGCGCAGGCGGCCAGCACCGACGGCGACAGCAGCGGGAACACGTTGTGCACGTGCACCACGTCCGGCCGCTCGGCGCGCAGCCGGGCCGCCAGCTCCCTGCGGACCGCCGGGTTCCACGGCACCAGCAGCGGCACCGCGACCTTGCCCGGCAGGGAGCGGGCGGCGATGGTGTCGCTGCGCCGCTCGAACAGCCCGACCCGGTGGCCGGCCCCGCGCAGCAGCGCCACCTCCTGGTCGACGACCCGGTTCTCTCCGCTCGGCTGCGCCGAGGAGTAGCGGTTGTGCACCACGAGGACGTGCATGGTCAGATCGCCTCCGATCTCTGGGCCCGGTGCGGTACGCGCCGTCGCGGGACGTCGGACGGCGCCGGGAGGGCGGCCGCGGCCGGGGCCGCCAGCAGCGAGGCGGCCACCGTCAGGTGCAGCAGGTAGGGCGAGGCGTCGCCCAGCCCGGCCTCGGTGTACGAGGCGATCGCGCAGTAGCTGATCAGGAAGAGCGCGCCGGCCCGCTCCAGCGACGGCGGCCGCAGCAGCGCCACGCCGCCCAGCACGGTGAGGAACGCCGCCACGAGGGCGACGCCGGCCAGGCCCTGCTCGTTGTAGACGGCCAGCCAGCTGTTGTCGATCGGCAGCCCGCCGAACGACTTGTCGCCCAGGCCCGTGCCGAACAGCTGCTCCAGGGTCGTGCGGGGCGCCGACAGCAGGGCGTCCCAGACCTTGGCCCGGCCGGTGAGGTTGGAGAAGTTCTCCTGGCTCTGCCCGCGCAGGAACCACGCCTGGAGCAGCGAGCTCAGGGCCACCGCGGCCACGGTGGCGCACAGCACCGCCCAGGAGAAGAACCGGCGGGCGGCGGCGCTGGTCAGCAGGAGCGAGCCGATCGCCAGCGTCAGCCCGACGATCAGGCCGAGCGTGGCCGTCCGGGTGTGGGTCAGCGCGAGCAGGACCAGGGACGGCACGATGACGGTCGCCGCGTCGCGCCCGGTGGTCCGGCGGTCCAGCAGGAGCAGCACGGTCAGCCCGATGATCACGGCGGCGTACTGGCCGATCTGCGGCGGCGTGAGCGGCCACAGCGCGCCGACCAGCCGCCCGCCGTAGACGTCGGGGAAGGCCGCTCCCGGTGAGGCGACCAGCCCGGCGGCCACCGACGCGAGCACCGCGAAGTACATCCGGATGTGGTGGCGCACGAACGTCGTCCCGCCGTCCCACCACCGGCTGAGCAGCCACAGCGTGCCGACGAACAGGGACAGCCGGAAGCAGCGGAACAGCGCCCCGGCCCCGGACGTCAGGTGCGCGCTGGAGACCACGCTCAGCACCAGCAGCAGCGTCAGCAGGGACAGGTAGGCGCCGGCCCGCACGCGCAGCCGCAGGTTGAGCAGCAGTGCCAGCGCGAACGCGGAGACCAGCGCGCCCATGGTGGCCATCTGGATCAGCGAGCGGGGCAGCGGGATGATGGTCTGCGCCCCGGCGGAGCCGAGCGTGTTGAGGATCAGCAGCCCCCAGACGATCCCGACCGCCTTCGGCGCGGCGGACGCCGGCTCGCGGCCCGCCGTCAGGTCCCGGCCCGCCGTCAGGTCCCTTCCCACCGTCAGGTTCCGCCCCACCTCAACCACCCGCCCGGGGCCGGAAGGTGCTGCCCGCGTCCTGCTGGTACGGCGCGCCCTGCCACTGCCCGAAGTCGAGCGTGCGGCTCGGGTCGTGGGCGATGAAGCTCCACGGCCCGGCGTAGGTGTTGTCGTGCCAGTGGTTCTGCTGCTTGCCGGTGATCGCCTCGGCCACCGGCTCGCCCTTGTACGGCGACCAGTCCGGGTAGGTGCCGTAGTTGGCCAGCACCGCCATCCGGCCGCACTTCACCGTGCACTGGACGACGGACGCGTCCAGCGAGAAGCGGTTGTGATGGATGTCCACCCGCTGGGTCTTCCACCGGCAGTCGCCGTAGAGCGGCGCTCCGGCGATCGCCGGCTGGGCGCAGCGGTCGGTGCCGTGCACCAGCAGCGTGCAGTCGCCCGACGAGGTGTTGGCCGGGCTGTTGCAGAACCGGTCGGCGTTCTCCCACAGGGTGATTCCCGACCAGTTGTCCTCCAGGACGTTGCGGTAGATCTCGATCCGGTCCGTGCGGGCCGGGATCCGCGGCTCGCCGCCGGACTCGGACAGGTAGACGGTCGCGAACGGGAAGTTGTCGCCGCGGTCGGCGGAACGGCGGCCCTCGACCCAGTTGTTGCGCCGGATCGTGTTGTTGCGGATGACCGCGTTGTAGCTGGTCTCGTAGATCAGCGCGGCGCCGTCGTTGGCCTCCAGCACGTTGTCCTCGATGCGGAAGTCGTTGTTGTTGGTGTCCGCCCACAGGCCGGCGCCGCGGTTGTCGTGCACCCAGTTGCCGCGCACGTCGGCGCCGTTGACGGCCCAGAACTTGACGCCCCCGGTACAGCCGCAGCCCGGCTGCTGCCGCTCCCACTCGTCGGTGTCGTTGCCCGTGATCTCGTTGCCCTCGACGACCAGGTCGGTGACGGGGGCGCCGGTCTTGTAGGCGTTCAGGCCGTACTGGCCGTTGCGGCGCAGGCAGCTGGCGCGGACCCGCTGGTGGGCTCCGGCCATCAGCCCGGCACCCGAGTTGTCCTGCACCGTGGTGTGCTCGACCACCCACCCGTCGGCCGAGTCGTGGTTGACCACGCCCTCGTTCTGCGGGGCGATGAAGCCCTGCACGGTCAGGTGGCGGATGCCGACGCCGGCGGCGCCGCCGCCGAACGCGTAGGCGTTGGTCTTCCGGCCGTCGAGCACCGCGCCCGGCGCGCCGACGTAGCTGTCCCCCTCCTTGGGCAGCACCTGGGCGTACCGGTCCGGTTCGAGGGTGTGCGTCCCGGGCCGGAGCCAGAACGTGGTGTTCGGGGGGCTGCTCCTGGTCTTCGCGGCCAGGTCGCCGACCACCGCCGGGTCGACCGTGACCGCGCCCGCCGGCGCGCTCGTCGGCCCGTCCGCCGGGGCGGCGCACACCCGCGCCACGGCCACCGGCCCGGACGGCCCGGCGGTCGGCTCCGCCGGGGCGTCCGACGCGCTGGTGCAGCCGGTCGCCAGCAGCAGGGCCAGCGCCAGCTGCGCCGCCGCCGACACCCCCCGGCGCCGCCTCTTCATCCGCACTCGCCTCTCCCTAGTCCCGGAACCCGAGCACCGTGGTGAACTGCCGCGCGTCGTCGGACACACCGGTGCCGACCAGCGTGGTGGCGGGCTCCCTGCGCCCGAAGCCGGCGGAGTACCAGCCCAGCGGCGGGTCGCTCTCGCCGCGGTGCGCCCGCCAGGTCAGCCGCCCGGGCAGGTCGAGCACCGCGGAGCGCTCCTCGCCGTCCCGGGTCCAGGTCAGTACGGCCCGGTTCCCGCTCAGGTCCGCGGTGACGGCCGGGCCGAGGTGGAACGCCAGGCGTACGGGCCGGCCCGGGCCGCGCACCTCGTCGGTGATCGTCAGTTCCCGGCGCGGGTGGGCCAGTTCCACCCGGCGCCGGTGCGCCGCGCCCTGGTAGCCGTCGTGCTCGGCGCACCAGCGGGACACGGCCGGGTCGGAGGTGTCCGCGACCAGGACGCGGCTGCGGGCGTGCCGGGTCCACAGGAACGGGCCGCCGGAGACGGACTGGTCCGCGCCGTCCAGCTCCAGGGTGTTGTGGCCCAGCGTCGAGCGGAAGTACCGCCGCCACTCGGGCTGCCCGTGGTAGCAGTACGTCCCCGGGTCCGCGAGCACGTCGACCCCGTCGTGCCGGACCTCCACCGACAGCGCGTCCGCGTGGGCGTGCGCGGCGATGGACAGGAACCCGTGCGGGCCGCCGTCGAGGCGGCACCAGATCCCGGCCGGGCCGCGCAGGACGGTCATCCCGGCGTCGGGGAAGTGCACCGGCCGGCTCGCCGGGCGCTTCACCGTGCCGTCGTTCCCGTACGGGCGCAGGAGCGCGGCCAGCAGCGGGGTGCGCACATCGGTGCCGTTCACGGCCGGCCACCAGGGGAGCCGGCCGAACACGGCGCCGCCGGTGGCCAGCAGCGAGCCCCAGCGGTCGGTGCCCGCGCCGTCCACGACCAGGCCGTGCCCGTCGTCCGCGTCCCCCTGGCGCGGGGGCCGCAGCCGGTCGTCCACGACGGCCGCGAGCGCGTCGGTCATCCGCAGCAGCACCAGCCGGACGGTCGCGGGGACGGGGACGCCGGCGGCGTCCGCCTCGGCCAGCGCGGCCAGGCCGAGTTCCAGGACGAGCCCGTGGTACTCGCTGGCCAGTTCGCGGTTGAGCCCGGAGAGGAAGGTGTTGGCGCGCAGGTGCCGGTCCAGCGAGCCCAGCGCGTCCGCGCGCCAGCGCTCCGAGGAGGGGAACCAGTCGAACGCGCAGGCGGCCGCGAACTGCCCGGCGGTCTCGGCGATGACGTGGTTGTTCGCCGAGGACCCCCGGCTGGGGAAGGCGGCCAGCCAGCGCTGGTGGTGCCAGATCTGCTCCAGCGCCACCTGGTTGCCCTCGAACAGGGCGGCCGCGCCCGGCCAGCCGTCGAGCAGCCGGCGGACCCACACCCAGGACAGCAGCCGGATGCCCAGCTCGATGCCGCTGATCCAATGCACGCCGCGCAGCGGCGGGTTGGCCGCCCACCAGGACCGCAGGTGCTCGGCCACCCGCTCGGCGTACCGCTCGTTGCCGGTGAGCGCGTAGGCGGCGGCGAGCACGGTCAGGTACTGGTGCCGGGACGGCTCCCAGATCTGCTTGATGTCGCCGACGGCGTCCTCGTCGCGGTACGGCACGTCGAAGGCGTAGCCGTCCGGCGCCCGGCGCCCGGTCTTCGGGTCGCGCCACCAGTCCGGGGCGGCCAGGTCGTCGCGGTCCACCCCGAAGAACTCGGCGTGCCCGTCCATCAGCCGGTCCGCCTCGGCGACGAGGCGCTTGGCGGCGTCCGCGGGCACCGCGGCGAGCGTCCCGGCGGGCAGGACGGCGGTGAACCGGGCGCCGGTCACCACCGGGGCGTGCGGCGGCGCCGTCCGCCACCGCCGCCTGCGCACCGTGTCGCCGACCCGGCCGCCGAGCTCCCGCGGCCCCATCGCGGACAGCCGCCGCAGGTACCAGCCCGCGCTCATGGTCACAGCGACCTCGCCAGGGTCACCGGCGCGCCGCCGGCCAGGCTCGCCTGCACGGCCAGGGTGGCCGCGGTGGTGGCGACCAGCGACTCCAGCGGCACCGGCATCGGCCCGCCGGTGCGCACGGCCTTGACGAACGAGGCCAGTTCGTTGGACTGGCCCTTGTCCCGGGCCTTGGGCAGCCGGGAGCTGACCCAGCGCTTGCGCCCGTAGACCGAGGCGCGGACGAAGTCGTCCAGCTTGAGCACCTTGCCGTCCGCGAGGAGGTCCAGCGTCTCCTTGGGGAAGCCGGGCGCGCCGGAGGTGACGTAGCTGATGGCGGCGGTGGAGCCGTCCGGGTAGCTCAGCACGATCTGGAGGTCCTCGTTGCCGGACGGGGCGACGGCGTACACCGACACCGGGTCGGCGCCCAGCAGCCAGCTCGCCGTGTCGATGAAGTGCCCGCCCTCGCCCTCGAACCGCGAGCCCTCGGTGCCCTGCTGGAGGTACCAGCTGCCGTGCTGGAGCCGGCCCGCGTTGACCAGGTAGCGCAGGCTCGCCGGGCCGGTCCGGGCGCCCAGGTGGCTCCTGGCCTCGCGCAGCAGCGGCGCGAACCGGCGGTTGAAGCCCACCTGGAGGCGGTCGTTGCCGGACTCCTCCACCGTGGCCAGCACGGAGGCGAGCTCCTCCTCGGTCAGCGCGAGCGGCTTCTCCACGAAGACGGTCTTGCCGGCGAGCAGCGCCTTGCGGGTCAGTGCGGCGTGCGAGCTGTGCCGGGTGACCACGAACACCGCGTCGATCGCATCGTCGCCGAGGACGGAGTCGAGGTCGGTGGTCGCCTGGGCGAAGCCGAACTTGCGCTGGGCGTTGGCGGCCGAGAGCGCCGTGGTGGTGACGACGGTGGACAGTGCGACGCCCTCGCGCTGCGCCAGGTGCGGCAGCAGCATGGAGGTCGCGTAGTTGCCCGCGCCGATGAACGCCAGCCGCACCGGCGCCTTGCCGTGACGGGCGGGGGCGGCCTGCGCGGCGGGGCGCCGCACGGCGGGCACCGCCACCGTCGGGGCCTGCGCCTGCGGCTCCGCCGGGGGGTAACGGAACAGCGCCGTGACGGCCTTCAACTCGCCGTCCTTCAGGCGCCGGTACGTCTCCACGGCGTCCTCGAAGTCGGCGACGTGGGAGACCAGCGGGCCGACGTCCACCCGGCCGCGGGCCATCAGGTCGATGAAGCAGGCCAGGTTGCGCCGCTCCGTCCAGCGCACGTAGCCGATCGGGTAGTCGCGCCCCTCCAGCTCGTACTCCGGGTCGTAGCGCCCGGGGCCGTACGAGCGGGAGAACCGGACGTCCAACTCCTTCTCGTAGTACGCGTTCCACGGCAGGTCCAGCTTGCACTTGCCGATGTCGACCACCCGGCCGCGGTCCCGGGCCAGGTGGGCGGCCAGCTCCACCGGCTGGTTGCTGCCGCCGCCGGCGGCCAGGTACACCTGGTCCACGCCGTGACCGCCGGTCAGTTCGGCGACGGCGTTCTCCACCGCCGCCGACCCCGGGTCGCCGCAGGCCGCCGCGCCCAGCTTCTCCGCCAGCTCGCAGCGCGAGGGGTCGGGGTCGGCGCCGACCACGCGCACCCCCGCGGCGGTGAGGAGCTGCACCACCAGCTGCCCGATCAGCCCGAGGCCGATGACCAGCGCCACCTCGCCGAGCTGCGGCTCGCCCTGGCGCACGCCCTGGAGGGCGATCGACCCGACGGTCCCGAAGGCCGCGTGCTGCGGCGCGAGGCCGTCCGGCACCGGGGTGTAGAGGTTGCGGGGCACCCAGTTCAACTCGGCGTGCAGCGCGTGCTCGTTGCCCGCGCAGGCCACCAGGTCGCCGACCTTCACGTCGTCGATCCCGGCGCCGGCCTGCTCGACCACCCCGCACAGCGAGTAGCCCAGCGGCGTGTACGAGTCCAGCTTGCCCATCACCTTGCGGTACGTGGCGGGCAGCCCGTTGGTGGCCACGCTCTGCATGACCTTGGCCACCTGGTCCGGACGCGAGCGGGCCTTGCCCACCATCGACATCCCGGCCTCGGACACCTTCATCATCTCGGTCCCGGTGGAGATCAGCGAGTAGACGGTGCGCACCAGCACCCCGCCCGGCTTGCACCCCGGCACCGGCACGTCCAGCACCGACAGCTCGCCGCTCTTGTAGTTCTGCACAACCTGTTTCACCGGAAGTCCCCTTGTTCCCTAAGCCGTTCGGTTCCTACGCCGTTCAGTGCCCGAGTCGTTCGGTGCCCGGGTCGCCCTGTGCCCGGGCCGCTCAGTGCCCGGGCCGTCCGGGGGTGCCGGAGCCGGTGCCGGAGATCGCGCCGCGGTACCAGTACTCCAGCGTCAGCACGTGCCACAGGTGCTTGGAGAAGTCCTGCTGCCCGGCGGCGTCCGCGGCGACCAGCCGCTGCAGCGCGTCGCGGCGCAGGAACCCGGACCGCACGAGCTCGCCGTCGTTGATCACCTCGCGCACCAGCGGGGCCAGGTCCCGGCTCATCCAGGCCCGCAGCGGGGCGCTGAACAGGCCCTTGGGCCGGTACACGATCTCCTGGGGCAGGACCGAGAGGGCCGCCTCCTTGAGGACGGCCTTGCCCTGCCGCCCGACGATCTTGCGGTCGCCGGGCACGGTGAACGCCGCCCTGACCACCTCGACGTCCACGTACGGCACCCGCACCTCGGTCGACGCGGCCATGCTGGAGCGGTCCGTGTACGCGAGGTTCAGGCCCGGCAGGAACATCCGGGCGTCGCCCAGGCACATCCGGTTGACGAAGTCGTCGAGCTCGTTGTCCTCGTACACGTCCGCGTGCTCGGTCAGCACGTCGTCGACGGTCCCGGCCAGGTCCGGGTCGACCAGGGCGAGCAGCTCCTCCCGGTCGTACATGGTGTAGCTGCGCCGGAACGCGGTCTCCTCCGGCAGGTCGGCGAAGGAGAGGAAGCGCTTGGCGAACCGCACCGACCGGAACCCCCGGCTGGCGGTGGCGACCGGCAGCCGGTCCACGGCCGCGGACAGGCCGCGCCGCAGCGGCCGGGGCACCTGCTGGTAGCGCAGCGCGAGCCGGTTGGCCAGGTGCTTGCGGTAGCCGGCGAACAGCTCGTCGGCGCCCATCCCCGAGAGCAGCACCTTGACCCCGGCCTCCCGGGCGGCCGAGCAGATCAGGAAGGTGTTGATCGCGGCGGGGTCGCCGATCGGCTCGTCCAGGTGGTACGTCATCCGCGGCAGCAGGTCGAGCACGTCCGGGGCGATCTCGATCTCGTGCAGGTCGACGCCGAAGCGCTCGGCCACCTGCCGGGCGTAGCGCAGGTCGTCCGGCATCGCCTCGAACCTGGCGTCCTCGGCCCGGAAGCCGATCGTGTAGGCGGAGATCCCGGGCCGGTCGCGGGCCGCCAGCGCGGTCAGGTAGCTGGAGTCCAGCCCGCCGGACAGGAACGTCGCCACCGGCACGTCGGCGAGCAGGTGGCGCCGGGTCGACTCCTCGACGACGGCGGCGATGTCCGGCAGCTCGCCGGCCAGCGCCCGCTCCCGGCCCTCGGCGGCGACCTCCCGCAGGTGCCAGAACCGGCCGTGCTCCACCCGGCCGTCGGGCCGGCAGCGCAGCCAGCTGCCCGGCGGCAGCTTCTCCGCCTCGCGGAACGCGCACCGGGAGTCCGGCACCCAGTAGTACAGCAGCGAGGCCACCATCGCCGCGTGGTCCACCTCCAGCGACCCGCCGGTGGCGGCGGCCAGCGCCTTCAGCTCGGAGGCGAACGCCAGGCCCCCGCCGCGCCGGACCAGGAACAGCGGCTTGATGCCGAGCTGGTCGCGGACGAGCACCAGTTCACCGGTCCGCTCGTCGAACACCGCGAACGCGAACATGCCGCGCAGCCGGGGCAGGCAGTCCGTGCCCCAGCGCCGCCACGCCTCCAGCAGCACCTCGGTGTCGGAGGTGCCGCGGAAGCGCACCCCGGCGGCCGACAGCTCGGCCCGCAGCTCGGGCGCGTTGTACAGCTCGCCGTTGTACGTCAGGGCGAGGCCGTCCGAGACCATCGGCTGGGCGCCGGTCTCGGACAGGTCGACGATGGCCAGCCTGCGGTGCCCCAGCTGCACTTCGCCGTCCCCGAGGGGGTGGCCGTAGCGGCCCGCCCCGTCCGGGCCGCGGTGGGCGAGGGTGTCGGTGAGCAGGTCGGTCACCGCCTTGCCGTCCGGCCATCGATACGTGCCCGCGATGCCGCACATGTCCTACCTCGCCTCCTGGTCACTGTCCGGGACCCGTGCGGTCCACATCGGTAGTCGCTCCGTACGCCGCCGGCCCGTCCCGTTCTGCCGGGCCGGCCGCTCGCTTCGGCCGCGCGGCGCGGCGCCCGGCCCGTCCCACAGGGTGCCGTCGGTCCGGTCGCGCGGATCGGGATCGATCAGCACCACCCCGATCACCGTGACGCGCTGGTCGGCGAGCCGGCGTGCCACGGTGTGCAGCCAGGCGGCGCTGCCGTGCCCGGCGCGCACCACCAGCACCGCGCGGGTGCCGAGGTGGCGCAGGTCGGTCCACGCCGTGCCCGGCGCCACCGAGCCGACGCCGATCCGGCGCTCCTGGGGGTCCTGGCGCGGCAGGGCCTCGGCCTGCTCGCCGGCGACCACGGTCGGGCCCCCCTCCTGCGCGCCGCGCCGGGCGAGCCGGGCGCCGGGCAGGCCGTCGACGACGACCACCGGCCCGTCCTCCGCCAGCGCCCCGGCGAGGTCCAGGGCGATCGCGCCGGTGCTGTGCGCACAGCCCAGGGCCAGCAGCGACACCGGTTCGGCGGAGCCGCGCACCCGGCGGGCCAGGGTCGTGGTGAGCCTGGTCCGGGCCTCCCGGGCGGCCTTGCGCTGCCACCGCCCGACCTTCCGGCGGGGCAGCCGGCGCAGCTCCGCGAGGACCGAGGCGCCGAGGTTCGCGGCGATGTCCCGGCGCAGCACCGGGCGGTCCGCCACCACCGTGCCCACCGCGGCCACCGCGATCCCGAGGACCAGCCCCAGGACCAGCCCGATCGCGGCGGAGGTGGCGGCGGCCCTGGGCAGCGACTGCCGCACCACGCGCGGGGCGTCCACGATCTGGGTGCCGGCCACCAGCCGGGGCGTGCCGACCCGCGCCTCCGCCGCGCGCTGGCCGAAGTCGGTGATCCGGGAGGTGAGTTCGGCCCGGCTGGCGTACAGCGACTCCAGGTTCGCCGAGGCCTTCGGGCCGCTCTGCTGCGAGCTGTCCCCGATCGCCTGGTTGACCTGGACGAGCTCGTCGCGCATCCGGTCCCGCTGGTCCAGCAGGGCCTTGGACTCGGCGTCCGCGGCCTCCTGGATCCGCCGCACGTGGTCCGCGACGAACGCGTCGGCCAGCGCCTTGGCCCGGGCCACCGCCTCCTCGCCGGTGCGGCCCGTCGCGTCGATCTCCAGCAGGTTGTTGGTCAGCCCGACACCCCCGTAGTCCTTCATGAAGTCCTCCGGCTTCTCCGCCGACCCGAGGGCCTTGAGGGCCTGGCCGGCGATCCCGGTGGTCTGCAGCAGAGCCGCGTCGGTGCGGATCAGCGTCCCGGGATCGTTCGGCTGGTCCGCCTGGTGCGCGACCAGCACCTTGGCCACCGCGGTCGGCGGCGGCGGCCGCAGGACCGCCACGGCCGCGCCGACCAGCAGCCCGACCAGCGCCAGGGCGCACCACAGGCGCCGGCGCCTGCGCACCGCGACCACCAGCGCCTGGAGGTCCACCAGCGGGGCGGAGGCCGACGGCTCCGGATCCGTACCCGTCGTCACCCCGTACCCCTTCCGGCCTCGTCGCCGACCGCGAGCGCGGGCTCGTCACCTGTCGCGAACACCGAATCGCTGTCGTCCGCGTCCCCCGCGCCGTCGCCGGCGCCGGGCCCGGCGGCGTCCGGACCACGGCGGCCGGCCCGCTTCGCCCGACGGCCGGCCGCCGCCTTCGGACGCCCCCGGACCGTGCCGGCGACGACCACGCCGACGACCTCCCGCCGGGCGTCCGTACACGCCTCGGCGATCCCGGTGAGCTCCGGCGCGGTCCAACTGCCCGCGCTGAGCACCACCAGGGCGCCCGAGCCCTCGTCACGGTCCGGCACCAGCGGCCGGGACACCGAGACCTCCACCACCCGCAGCTCCGGACCGCCCCGCGCCTCGGCGGCGAGCCGATCGGCGGCCCGCAGGGCCATCCCGTCGCCCTCCGGGACGACGAGCAGCAGCTCCCGGGGCGCGGGCAGCCGGTCCCGCAGACGGGCGCACACCCGCCGGTAGCGGACCTGCCGCCCGGCCTCGTCGCCGGAGGCGTGCGGGGCCGGCAGGTCCCACCGGACGTCGGTGCCCAGCAGCCGGCGGACCCGGGCGCGCGGCCCGCCGCCCGACGGCCGCCGCGCGGGCGGCTCACCGGTCACGTCGACGGTGCCGAGGAGCGTCGACCCCAGCGCCGCGACGATCTCCGGCGCGGTGCGCAGCCGACGGCTCATCCGCGCCGAGGCGAGATGGCCCACGACCGTGACCACGATGGCCAGCAGCGCCCCGCCGACGACGAGTTGGCTCCTCGTCGGCGGCGCCTCGCCGGACGGCCGGGGCGCCGGCCCCATCACCACCATGTTGGCCTTGAGGGCGGCGGCCGGGTCCGCCTGGTCCAGCTTCTTGACGGCGTCCTGCAGCGCGGTGCGCAGCTTCTCCAGCTCGGTACGGGTCTGCACGCTCTCCACGCTCTGCCCCGGCGCGACCGCGTCGGCCAGGTCGGTGATCCGGCGGCTGGCCTGCGCCACCATCTGCCGCAGCGCCTCGGGCTGCGCCGCCTCCGGGTCGCTGCCGTCACCCGCGACCCGCGCCGCGAACGTGACGAACTGCTTGGCCACCTGGTCGGAGAGCTGCTGCGCGCGCTCCGGGGTGTCCGCCGTGCCCGAGATCTTGACGATGTTGCCGTCCGAGGCCGCCGCGCTCACCCGGTCCCGCAGCTCCGTGCCGCCGGTCCCGGCCCAGCCCAGCGCGGCGGCCGCCCGGTCGACGACCACCGAACTGCTCGCGATCTGCGCCTGGGTCAGCAGCTCGCGCTCCTGCCACGCCCCCGGCAGCAGCACCGACGCGGACGCCGTGTACTGCGGCGGGAGCAGCAGGGAGGTGCCGTAGCCGACGAGCGCACCCAGGACGGCGACGACGGCCAGGAGCCGCCAGCGCCGACGGATGATCCGACCGATCGTGGCCAGGCGTATCGTTTCGTCGCTCAACGGCGCGGCCTTCTCCCCGCCCGGCCCGGGCCGCCCGCCGCCACCGGGGCCCGGTCGCGGCAGGCGGCGGCGTACGCGGCGAGCAGCGACCGCTGGGAGTTGCGCCAGGCGAGCGGCCCGCTGATCCGCTCCCGGCCGAGCTTGCCCATCCAGGCCCGCCTGTCCGGGTCGTCCAGCAGCTGCGCCACCAGCCCGGCGAACTCCGCCTCGTCGTTGGCACGGGCGTAGACGGCCGCGTCACCGGCCGAGACCCGGGCCTCCCGCAGGTCGAAGGAGACGATGGGCCGGCCCATCACCATGTACTCCAGGACCTTGTTCATCGTCGACACGTCGTTGAGCGGGTTGTGCGGGTCGGGGGAGAGGCACACGTCGGCGGTCGACAGGTAGCGCACCAGGTCGGCGTCCGGCACCCGCCCGGTGAACTCCACCTGCTCGGACAGCCCGAGCTGCCGGGACAGCTCCACCATCGCGTCGAAGGTGTCGCCGGAGCCGACGAACACCGCGTGCCAGTCGGTCCGCCCGAGCTCGTCGCGCAGCTTCGCCAGCGCCCGCAAGGCGTAGTCCACCCCGTCCTGCGGGCCCATCACGCCCAGGTAGCACAGCAGATGGGGCTTGCCGCGCTTCAGCTCCGGCTCGGGTTCCACCGGCCGGAACCGGTCCGTGTCCGGGGCGCTGCGCACCACGAACACGTCCTCCGGCCGCAGGCCGCCCCGGCGCAGCGCCACGTCCCGATAGCTCTCGTTCGTGGAGAGCACGACGTCCGCGGCCCGGTAGGTCATCCGCTCCAGCGCGCACACGCCCCGGTAGAGCAGGTCCCGGCCCCGGTCGAACCGGGACAGGTACAGCTCCGGCACCAGGTCGTGCTGGTCGAACACGAACCGCGCGCCGCGCCGCTTCAGCCACAGCGCGGGCAGGAACAGCAGGTCGGGCGGGTTGCAGGCGTGCACCACGTCGACCGGGCCGACCCTGCGGGCCAGCCGGGCCGTGTGCCACAGCGCCGATCCGTACTCCCGCAGGTAGCCGGCCGGCCCGCCGGTGGCGGCGCGCAGCGGGTAGCGGTGGATCCGCACCCCGTCGATCACCGCCTCCGGCTCCGTGTCCCGCTTGCTCCCCTGCGGACAGATGACGTGCACCGTCCAGCCGGCGTCGCGCAGCGTCGTGCACTCCTGCCACACCCGCCGGTCGAACGGCACCGACAGGTTCTCCACCAGGACCAGCGCGCGACGGTCCGGACCGTCGCCGCCGGTGATCTCACCAGGCAAGGCCCACGTACCCCGGCTCGGCCCGGCGCGCCTCGGCGTCGGGAAGGCGGACGAGGTCGACGACCACCGGGCCGCCGGAGGCCGGCAGCGCCGACAGCACCGCCGGGTCCTTGGTCCCGACCACGCACACCTCGGCGTGCTCCAGCACCTCGTCGACGGACTGCGCGAGCAGCTGCGCGAGGTGCGGCAGCCTGGTCTCGATGTACTCGCGGTTCGCCCCGAGCAGCCGGGAGAGGTTCACGTTGGGGTCGTAGATCCGCAGGTCGTAGCCCTTGCCGAAGAGCCGCTCGGCCAGCTCGACGAGCGGGCTCTCGCGCAGGTCGTCGGTGCCGGGCTTGAACGACAGGCCGAACAGGCCCACCCGGCGCTTGCCGGTGCGCTCGACCAACTCGACCGCGCGCTGCAGGTGTTCGGCGTTGGACGGCAGCACGTGGGACAGGATGGGGACGGAGACGTCGGCCCGCTGCGCCGCGTACACCAGGCTGCGCAGGTCCTTGGGCAGGCAGGAGCCGCCGAAGGCGAAGCCGGGCCGCAGGTAGGCGGGGCTGATGTTCAGCTTGCGGTCGGCCAGGAACACGTCGATCACCTGGTGCGAGTCCACCCCGAGCGCCTGGCACACCGCGCCCAGCTCGTTCGCGAAGCCGATCTTGAGGCCGTGGAACGCGTTGTCCGCGTACTTGATCGCCTCGGCGGTCGGGACCGGCACCCGGAACACCTCGCCGGGCAGGCCGTCGTACAGCGCGGCGACCACGTCGCCGCTGCCCGGGTCGAGCTCGCCGATGACGGTCTTGGGCGGGTCGAAGAAGTCCCGCACGCTCGTGCCCTCGCGCAGGAACTCCGGGTTGACCGCCACCCCGAAGTCCACCCCGGCGGTGCCGCCGGCGTACTTCTCCAGGATCGGCACCAGCAGGTTCAGGCAGGTGCCCGGGAGCATGGTGCTGCGGAACACGACGGTCTGCCTCCCGCCCCGCTCGGCCACCGCGGCACCGATCTGCTCGGTCACCCGCTCCAGGTACGTGGTGCACAGGCTGCCGTTGGGCTCCGACGGCGTGCCCACGCAGACCAGCGACACCTCACTGCCCATGATCGCCTCGCGGACGTCGGTGGTGGCGCGCAGCGCCCCGGTCCGCACCACCTCGGCGATGAGCTCGCCGATCCGCTCCTCGACCACCGGCGCCTTGCCGTCGTTCACCAGGTCGACCTTCACCGGGTTGACGTCCACCCCGATGACCTCGTGACCCAGGCTGGCCAGGCACGCGGCCGACACGCAGCCCACGTAACCGAGCCCTAAGACGCTGACCCGCATGACCGGTTCCTCCCCTCGGGCAGGCCCCTGTGGCCCGCCGTTCCCGTGCCGATCGGACGGCACCCCCCACACATCACCAAGGCCACTGACACCTCAGTAGGCCCCCTGCCCCTGGAGCACCGCACGCAGCGTCTTCCAGAGGATCACCGTGTCCAGCGCGAGCGACCAGTCCTCCACGTACCGCAGGTCCAGCCGCACCGCCTCCTCCCACGGCAGGTCGCTGCGCCCGCTGATCTGCCACAGGCCGGTGAGCCCGGGCTTGACGAGCAGCCGCCGCCGGATGTCCGGGCCGTACGCGGCCGACTCCTCCGGCAGCGGAGGCCGCGGCCCGACCAGCGACATCGAGCCGGTGAGCACGTTGACCAGCTGCGGGAGCTCGTCGATCGAGTACCGGCGCAGCACCCCTCCCACCCGGGTCAGCCGCGGATCCCGGCGGAGCTTGAACAGCAGGCCGGCGCCCTCGTTGCGGTCCGCCAGCTCGGAGCGCGCCCGGTCCGCACCGGCGACCATGGTGCGGAACTTGATCAGCGTGAACTCGCGGCCGTCCTTGCCGACCCGGTGCTGCCGGTAGAACGCCCCGCCCCTGCTGTCCGCCAGCACGAGCAGCCCGACGAACACCATCAGCGGCGAGAACAGGACCAGCAGGAACGCGGCGCCCAGCCGGTCGAAGACCTCCTTGACGGCCCGGGGCGCCCCGGTGAAGGCCGGCATGCTGACCCGCAGCATCGGGATCCCGAGCACCGCGTCGACGTGCAGCCGCGGGCCGGCCACCTCCATCAGCACCGGGGCCACGACCATCTCGGCCTCGCCGCCCTCCAGGTTCCAGGCCAGCCGTTGCAGCCGCTCCGGCGACCAGTGCGGGTCCGGAGTGATCGCGACGACCCGGTAGCCGTCACGCAGGACGTGCCCGGCGACGTCCGTCAGCCGGCCCACCACAGGCACCCCGTCCAGCCGGTCGCCGCCGTGCCCGCGACCGTCCGGCGTGCACACCGCCTCCACCCGCCAGCCCAGGTGCGGGAACTTGCGCGTCCGGGCGATCAGGTCGCGCAGCGTGGCCGGGCTCCCGGCCGCCAGCACCGGGCGCAGGCACCGCCCCCCGTAGCGCTGCTTGTGCAGCCACAGGCGCAGCAGGTACCGCTCGGTCATGGTGGCGACCGTGATCGCCGGGATCGCGACGAAGATCCAGAGCTTGATGTTGTGCGACGTGAGGGCGATCCCGCCGAGCGCCAGCACCACGGCCGCCGTGAACACCGAACGTCCGAGCCGACGGAATTCCTCGGCGCCCTGGCCGAGTACGGCGGGCGCCCACGAACGGGTCGTGGCCAGAGCACCCAGCACCAGCAGCTCGGTGAGGAAGGCGAGAATTCCCCATTTCTCGTGCCAGTTCGCGGCGTCCCGCACCCCGAAGAATCCCCCGATGGCCGCCACCACGAAGGCGGTGGCCACCGTATCGCTGATGATCACAGCATGGCGGTACTGCTGCTCCCAGTCGGTTCCGGGCCGACTGATTCTCCCGTTCACCCGGCGCCCGCGCGCCGGTAGGAACGGGCGGACTAATTCCCCCTCCTCCTGCTCCACGGCCCCCTCCAGGTCACGAGTGGGTTCGACGTGTTCGCTCCACACGGTTCCTCCCCTCCGGGAGGCTCGCGCCTCCCGCACCGTTCCTCCCCTGGGGAGGCCCCGCTCCTCCCCCGGGAGGCCCCAACTCCCGTGCCGCGCCGTTCCTACACCCGGGAGGCCCCGCCTCCCGCGCATGGCAAAGCCGGCTGTCGCCGCATTGCTGAACATCCCCTCCGGGCACCGACGGGCCCGAATGTCCGGCCGGAATCCCGAAGTGCGCGGGAAACCGCCGACGGTCGCTCTCCACCCTCGAAACCCCGCCGGGGCAGCAGGAATCGATCACCTGCGTCGGCCGCCGGGGAAGCGGGAACCGGCTGCTCGCAGCGCCGGACCCGTAGATCATCATTCGTCGTTCCGCGTCCGACCGTGCGACGCGAAAATTAATCTAGAGCATCGGGGCGGCCCAAAGAGCGGAATGTGTGAAACACGTGCTCGACATTTGAAGAAGGATCTTCCGGAAGGCCACTTCCGACGGCTGCCCGACGACCGGGACGTGCCCGGTGACCTGTGACGACGGCGGCCCGCCCGGCCGCCGGAGGCACCTGCGGACCCGGAGCCTCCGCAGCGCGCGGGCGACGGTAACCGGCCATTCACGGCGCCCTGCGGCCACCCGGGCCCGGGCCGGCGCCGCCGTCGGTCTCCGTCCTTCTCTGTCGGTCCCTGTCGGTCCCTGTTCGTCCCTGTCGGTTTCCCCGGTTTCCCAGGCTTCCGTGCGGGCGCGAGCGGACCGCAACATGTCGCAGCATGAACGGCACGTAACGCCGGTGTCATCCCGGTTGGTCCCGGTGTGGCCGGTTTCCGCACGGGTCCGGGCCGCCGCTGGCAGGGCCCGCGCACGGTCCGTGCACGGAGGCCCGCAAGCGCCGGGACGGGCGGGGTCCGGGGAACCGTCACCCGGCACGCGCGCCGACAGGCGCCCCGCGAACGGAACCCCGCCCTCGCCGACCGACCCCGCCACCCGCCCCGACCGGGTTTCGGTCGAAGCCCCCGCGACCCGTTGCCCGGCGCCGCGACAGGCGACGACAGTGGTTCCCGCCGGCACGCACACCCGTCCGAACCCGCGTCACATCGAACGAGAGGAATCCGTCATGACCGAGGTGTACGAGACCCCGATGCTGATCGAGCTCGGCGACTTCGCCGCCCTCACCCAGGGCTTCCTGATCGGCGACGTCTTCGACGGCCACGGCTTCTACCTCATCTGAGGGGACGCCCGGTGAGCGGTCACCGCAGGACCCGGTTCGTGGTCCTGCCGGACTCCCCAGCCGGATCCGTGGTGGCCGCGGGGCAGGGCACGGCCGAGCGCCGCACCCTGCCCCACCCCGGCGGACGCCCCTGGATCATCGGCACGTGGCCGGACGGCGAGGAACCCCTCGTCGCGCACGCCGGGCCGGTGGGCCTGGCCGTGTTCGGCACCGCCGACACCGACGAGCACCGGCTGCGCCGCCGCGCCGAACGGATCCGCGACCCGTACGACGTCCTCGCCCTCGGGCGCGAACTCGCGGGCAGCTTCCACCTCGTCGCCACCGTGCACGGCACCGTCATCGCCCGCGGCTCACTGTCCGGGCTGCGCCGGCTCCACCTCGCCGAGCCCGACGGCGTCCCCGTCCTCGCCGACCACGCCGACACCCTCGCGGCGCTCACCCGCCGCACACCCTCCCTCGACCGGCTGGCCCTGCGCCTGGCGCACCCGCTGCCGCACCCCCTCGACGCCCTGCCCCTGTGGCCCGGCATCACCCCCGTCCCCGCCCACCACGCGGCCCTGCTCGCCCCAGGCCGCCCCGCCCGCACACTCGCCCACTGGCAGCCGCCCGCGCCCGACCGGCCCCGGGCCGAGGCCGCCCCCGCGCTCGGCCACGCGCTGCGCCGCGCCGTCGACGCCCGGACGCGCGCCGGCGGCCTCGTCGCCGCCGACCTGTCCGGCGGCCTCGACTCCACCCCGCTGTGCTTCCTCGCCGCCCGCGGACCCGCCGACCTGCTCACCGTCACCATCGGCTCGACCGACCCGCACCACGACGACGCCGCCTGGGCCGACCGCGCCGCCCGCCACCTGCCCGGCGAACGGCTCCTCCTGCCACCCGACGCCCTGCCCGCGATGTTCGCGGGCATCGACACCCCCGGGCCCCAGGGCGACGAACCGCTGCCCTGGACGCGCACCCGCGCCCGCGACGAAGCCGTCGCCCGCCTCCTCGCCGCCCACGGCGCCCGGACCCGGATCAGCGGCGAAGGCGGCGACGAGGTGCTCCAACTCCTTCCCGCCTACCTGCGCCTCCTCGCCGCCCGCCGGCCCGCGACCGCCGCCCGCCACCTGCGCGGCCACCGCGCCCGGCTGCGCTGGGGCCTGACCGCCGCACTGCGCACCCTCGCCGACCCCCGCCCGTACCCGGCCTGGCTCGCCCACGCCGCCGACGACCTCACCCACCCCGCACCGCCCACCACCCGGATCCTCGGCTGGGGACCGGAACCCCGGCTCCCGCCCTGGACCACCCCACGGGCCGCCGACCTCGTCCGCGCACAGCTGCGGGCCGTCCGGGCCGCCGACGCCGTACCGCTCGCCCCCCGACACGCCCAGCACCAGGCGCTCCACATGGTCCGGCACAGCGCCTCCGCCATGCGGCAGCTGATCGAGGCCACCGCCGCCGCCGGCACGCCGTACACCGTGCCCCTCCTCGACGACCACGTGCTCGACGCCTGTCTGGCCGCCGAACCCGCCCTGCGCGGAACGCCGTTCGCCTACAAGCCGCTGCTCACCGCCGCCGTCGCCCCGGACGTCCCGGAAGAACTCCTGCGCCGCACCGGCAAGGGCGACTTCAGCCCCGACGCCCACCAGGGGCTCGCCCGCCACCGCCCCGAACTCGCCGCCCTCACCGAGGACAGCGCCCTGGCCCGCGCCGGCCTCGTCGACCCGGACGCCCTGCGGCGCGCCTGCCTCGGGCTCTACCCGCCCGGCACCCCGTACGCGGCGCTCGACGCCACCCTGGCCTGCGAACACTGGCTGCGCGCGCACGAGTCCGCGGCGGAGGCCGCCCGCATCGCCGTCATCTGACGCACTGTCACATTCCGACGTACCGTCATATCCCCGAGGAGCAGGCATGTCCGTGGAACTGGGCCCCGATGTGACCCTCACCCCGACCGGGAGCGGCGCCGTCGTCCTGGACGAGCGCACCGGGCGCTACTTCCAGCTGAACCGCACCGGACTGCACATCCTGCGGTCCCTGCTCGACGGACGGACGGCCGAGGAGGTCGCCGCCGACCTCAGCGACCGCTACCCCGTCACCACCGCCCGGGCCCGCGCCGACGTCGACACCCTGCGGGACAGCCTGCGCACCGCCGGGCTGGTGACCGGATGAGCCTGCACGCCCACGCGGCCCGGGTCGGCCGGCCGCCCTGGCACCGGCGCCCGGCCGTGCTCGCGGCGATCGGAGCGGCCCGGCTGATCGAGCGGATGCCGCCCGCCCGGATCCGCCGCCTCCTGCTGCGGCTGCGCGGCGGCGCCCGCCCGGCCACCGCCGGCGAGGCCCTCGCCGCCCGCCGGGAGGTGGTCGCGCTCAGCATGCGCTGCGCGGGCCAGGGCTGCCTCCAGCGATCCATCGCCGCCGCCCTGCTGTGCCGCGCCCGGGGCGGCTGGCCGACCTGGCGCACCGGCGTGCGCACGGAGCCGTTCCGCGCGCACGCCTGGATCGAGGCGGACGGCGCACCGGTCGACGAGCCCGCCGAACTGGCCCACTTCCACCCGCTGTTGACGGTGCCGCCCCGAGACCGCCCCGGGACCGACCGGAGCCGCCCCGGGCAGGACAGGAAATCCGGCGACACCGGGGAGGGGCGTCACTAGGGTGGCCCGATGCCGTCGATCAAGAACTTCCAAGTCACCTTCGACTGCGCGGAGCCGCTACGCGTCGCCCGTTTCTGGGCCGAGGCGCTCGGATACACCTCGACGTACGGGTCGGCACCGGGCTCGTCGGCGCGGAGCGCGTCACCGCCATGGAAGCCGAATGCGCACGCCTGACCGCGCTCGGCGCGGTACGGGGACAGCTGCTGCCCGCCGACGACGTCAACGAGTCCTGCCTCGGGATGCAGGACATCGAGGGCAACGAGTTCTGCCTCGACTGAGCACCCGGCCCAGTCCGGCGTGCGCTCCCCGCCGGGGCACGCCACCCTGGAGGACAGCGGTCCCGGTCCCGAACCCCCGAGCGGGCCCGGGACCGCGATTCCACGCCCGTCCTCTCCACGCCCGCTCGCTTCACGCCGCCCTCGCCGGCCCGCTCCCGGTGGTCACCAGCGCCCCCAGTCCCGAACGTGCTCCGAGAGCACCGAGGCGGCGTCCGGCGTCGTCTCCCGCAGCGCGATCATCGCGGTCGCGATCACGTCGCACAGCTCACCCTGGAGCTGCTCCAGGGTGTGGCTGACCCCCTTGCGCGGGTTGGCCCCGAGCACACCGAGAAGGGCTTGGGCCGCCTCGCCGGCCTCCTCCTGGATCTTGAGCACCTGGAGGGTGAGGAACTGGTTCCCGGTCTCGGGGACGCTCTCCTTGAGCCTGGCGTGCAGCCGGTCGACCGCGGCCCACACCCGCGGCCTGCCCACCCGAAGGTGCCCCTCCAGCTGCCGCAGGTACTCCTTGCAGTGCGGCGTGACGTGCATCTCCCGCGCCTCGGCGAACGTCACCAGGCGCAGTTCCTGCCCCTCCCCGAGCACCAGTTCCTCGGGGTCCACGTCCACGACGGCGTGGAAGAACCGGCGGCGCGGGTCGTCGTCCTCGCAGTGGACCACATCGAACGGCAGCAGCCCCTCCACATCCAGGCCGGTCTCCTCCAACAACTCCCGCCGCGCGTTCTCGTACGGCGTCTCCTGCCCGTCGCGCCTGCCACCGGGAGCCGCCCACCACCCCGGCCAGGGGATCCCCTCGGCGTCCTCGCGGAGCTGGAGCAGCACCCGGCCGTCCGGGGTGGTGATGAAAGCGTCGGCGCTCTTGAAGTCGGCAGTCATCCGGCCAGTTTCCTCTCCCGGCCGGGGAGTTCGGGATCGCTCAAACGGGTGACGACCCCGCGTCGGGGCCCGGCCACCGGGTACGACAACACCCGCGAGCCCTACCGGGCCGCCGTCACCGTCGCCTCGATCCTGCTCTGGATCCGACCATAGGTGCCCGTACACCGTCGTCGGGTTCGAGGAGGACGGCACGGTCACTCCGTGGGCAGCAGGTAGACGCGGGCGAAGTGCCTGCCGATGGTGGCGCGTTGGACGTGGCCGCCGATCACGCGTCCCTCGTCGACGGCGAAGGAGGCGTGCAACCGCACCTGGCCGTCGCGGACTTCACCGACGGCGCTGACGATCCCGCCGGGCTTGTCGTACTCGTGCAGCCGCTGGGTTCCGGGGTCGTCGGAGGGGGTGGTGAGGACGGCGAAGTCGTCCACGATGCCGACTACGGTGACGATCGCGGCGTCCGGAATCCACGGGGCCTTGATCTGCCGGGTCAGCGATTCGATCAGGTCGCCGTTCCTGACTTCGAAGATGCGCATCACGGAGCCTCCGTTCACCGGGATCGGGACGCTACCGGCCCCGGGAGCGGGCGGCACGGATTCCCCGAATCCGCACTCGAACGAGTGGCGGTGCCCCGCAGCGCGCCTTCCGGCACAGCCTTCGGCCGTGGGTCGGCTACTGCTCGGCGTGGGCCGGGGCCCAGGATGTGCCGTTGTGGAAGTAGTTCGGCGCGCCGTGCATGCCGACCGTGCGGAACGGCTGGTGGTCGCCGAGGTCCACCCGCAGGGTGCCGCCCCGGCCCTTGCCGGTCCACACGAGTTCGAGGAACCAGCTGACGTCCTGGGACCGGGTGGAGGCGTCCACGTCGATCACCTGCGGCTCCTTGGAGGAGATCCGGTACGGGAAGTCCGTCGTGCCGGTCTTCCGCTCGCCCTCCGCGCCGGGGACCGGGACGGGGTGCGGTGCGGCCGCGTCGAGGTCCACCGCGAAGGACGCCGGTTCGAGCCCGCCGCCGCAGCCGGAACCGGGCGTGTAGGCGTTCCACTTGGGGGCGGGGCGGGCGCTGACCACCTGGGCGTACATGGTGTTCAGCACGACGGTGTCCGTGTCCGCGCCCAGGGCGGTGAGCTCGATGCGCAGGTGGCCCGCCGGGACGAGGCGCTGGGAGGAGGCCCAGCTGTCGATCCGGCCGGAGGACGACGGGGGCGCGGCCACCTGGGCGGGCGAGCGGGGGGAGAGGAACCACTGGTCGCAGCCGGAGCCCCAGTTGTTGTTGAGGACCCGGACGGTGAACGGGGCGGGGAGGTCCTCGGGTGCCGCCGGGGTGTCCGTGGACGGCGTGTCCGCGGGCGTGTCCGCAGGGGCGGGGGCGGCGCCGACCGGGGCGGCGCCGGCCGGAGCGGTGGGCGACGGGGCGGAGGCGCCCGGCGTGCCGCCGGTGCCGTGCAGGACGAAGGCGGAGACCGCGGCGGCCAGCGCGACCGCGGCGGTCGCGCTCAGCAGCACCCGGGTGCGGGTGCGGCGGCGCGGTGTAGGGGGTGTGGACGGCGCGGGGTGCACGGTCGTCACCTCCTGCTCGCCCGGTGCCTCGGTCTCTGGCGCTTCGGCTTCCGGTGCCGGGGCTTGCGGTGCCTGGGCTTGTGGTGCTTCGGGTTCCGGTGTCGGGGCTTGCGGCGCGGCGGCGGGCCGTGGCCCGAGTGCGCCCGCCGGGGTCGGGGAGGAGGACTCCCGGCGGCGGGCCGCGTCGGCGAGGAGCCAGCGGCGGTGCAGTTCGACCAGTTGCTCGCCGTCCGCTCCGCAGGCCCGGGCCAGCCGTTCGACCGGCGCGTACTCGGTCGGTACGGCGGCGCCGTTGCAGTAGCGGTGCAGGGTCGAGGTGCTGACGTGCAGCCGGGTGGCCAGGGCGCCGTAGCTGCGGCCCGAACGCTCCTTGAGTTCGCGCAGCATCGCCGCGAACTCCTCGGTCTCCACACCCATGTGCTGCCCTTTCCGCCCGTCCCCGGTCCGGCCCGGGACGCCGTCGGTGTGCGGATCACCGTACCGGCAGGTCCGGGTGGGGGCCTGAGCAGGGGAGGGGCAGCGGGGCCGGTCAGCTCTTGCCGGCCGTCTGCGCGGAGGCGGCCGCGTCGGCGACGGTCTCCCGGTAGAGGCCCAGCTTCGGCTGCTTGCCCACCTTCGCCCCGGCGCCGAGCGGGAAGTTCCGGGTGTCGGAGTTGGGCATCCGGTCGTCGGCCAGGACGTTCAGCTCGTCCCGGTCGCCGGCGCTGCCGCTGCCGGGGTTGAGGTCGACCACCGCGTAGGCGCTCTTGCCGGGCGCCAGCGGATAGGCCGGCGGGCCGCCGAGGCCGCCCGGCACCAGCGGCGCGAGGTTGTCGCTGCGGTCGGCGGCGCTGGCCCTGCCGATGGTGACGAGCGGGTAGTAGCTCAGGCCGCAGTACGCGGTGCCCTGGTTGTGCACCTCGATCACCCGCTGGTCGGGAGATCCGGCCCGGGTGGTCACCTTGACCGTCAGCTTGTCGGCCGCGCAGGAGCGGGTGTAGGCGTACGCCTCATCGCCACCGGCCGTGGCCGAGCCGCCGGAGGCGGGGACCACGGGGGACTTTGGGCGGGCGGAGCCACCGCCGGTCGGAGCGGCGGAGGCGGGGGCCGGAGCAGGGGCGGGGGCCGCAGGGGCCGCGGCGCCGGGTGCCGGGGCGGCCGCGGTGGTCCCGGCGGGCTTCGCGGGCGGGGCCGCCTCACCGCCGTCCGGTCCGCAGGCGGTCAGGGTGAGCGCGGCGCCCAGGGCGAGGACGGCGGGGACGAGCAGGGCGCGGCGAGCGGACATGGAGATTCCTCCGTGACGGTGCGGATGAAGGCGGTGGGCCGAGCTGCGGGCCGAGCGGCGGGCCATCGGCGCCGACCGCTGGGCAGAACTCTGGTCCGCCGGCCGCCCGGTCCGCCAGGCCTCCCGGCCAAACCGGAACGCTGGAACGGTTCCACCCCCTCCGACCTGCGGTTTCTTTCCTGCCTGGAACGCCCACCCGGAACACTCCGGGGCCTCGGCCGCCGCTCGGCGGCCACCGGGGTCCTTGACCCGGGCCTTCTCACCCGCACCCTCCGGTGAGGCCTGCGCCGCATCCGACTCCGTCCGGCCTCGGTGACGGATGCCTGGCCGGCACTGCTCCGCCACCCGCCTCCTGGATCCACCCGGAAGGCCTCGGCGGCGACCTCTCAGATTCCTTCGTCGGCACCGGAGTGGGCGCTGTAGCCGTAGGAGTCGCCATCGGGCCGGGCGACGGTCTCCCAGCCGGCGCGGCCGCCGAGCAGACCGGCGCGGGCGGCGAACTCCGGCACCGGCAGACGCAGTGCCCGGCGCCCGTGAAGCGCGACAAGGAGCCCGGTCTCCCCCGTCCCGGCCGGGACGACACCGGGAAGGGGATACAGGCGGCGCATCCCGCGCAACAGCCGGTGCCCGGCAGCTGTCCGCGCCGGGGCGCACACGAAACCGGTCGATCCCATCACGCCCCCCGTCAACGGACAGCGGGCCCTCCCCGGTCCGCCCCAGAAGAATGGCACCGCCGGACGACCGCCGCCCAGCCGCCGTCGTGGAGAAGCCGTAGGTGACGGGGCACCGCGCCTCCGGGCGACACTGTGTCGGCGGGTGGTGGGGGGCCGGCGGGATCGGCTCCCGCCCGCGATAGGTGCCGTCGGGCGTGAGCTCTTTTTGACGAATCGTCATATCGTTTGATCCGCACGCGTCCTGTACGGAGGAGGCCCCACACCGGGCCCCGCACCGCCGAGGAGACGTCTTGACCCACCTCCGCCGCCGCGCCGCCGCGGCCGTTCTCGCCCTCGCGGCCGGCCTGACCACGGCCGCCGCCACCGCACCGGCGGCAGCCGCCGCGCCGGCCGCCGACACCCCCCGGGGGCTCGACCGCTACTACCAGCAGCGCCCGGACTGGCACACCTGCGTCCAAGGCCCGCAGGACCAGGACGGCGCCGCACTGGAACAGGCCGGCGCCCGCTGCGCGGAGGTCACCGTGCCGCTCGACTACGGCGACCCCGGCGCACGCACCGTCACACTGGCGCTCTCCCGGATCAAGGCCACCGACACCCGCCACCGGATCGGCACCCTGCTGCTGAACGACGGCGGCCCCGGCAGCCCGACGCTCAGCGCGCCGCTGCGCGTACACGCCGCGATGAAGGACACCGCCGCCCGCTTCGACATCGTCGGCCTGGACCCGCGCTTCGTCGGCCGCAGCGCCCCCCTCGACTGCGGCTGGCCGATCGGCTTCAGCATCACCTCCTCCGGCACCAGTCGGACCTCCTTCGAGCGCCAGGTCGGCTTCCAGCGGGACCTGGCGGCCAAGTGCCGCTCGGCGGCCGCGGACCTGCTGCCGTACGCGAGCACCCGCGACGCGGCCCGGGACATGGACATCGTGCGGGGCGCACTGGGCGAACGGCGGATCTCCTACCTCGGCCTCTCCTACGGCACCTACCTCGGCACGGTGTACACCCAGATGTTCCCCGGCCGCTACGACCGGGTGGTCCTGGACAGCGCGCTGGCCCCGGCCCACGCCGGACCGGCGCTGCTCCCCAACATGGCGCCGGAGAGCGAACAGGCCTTCGCCGACTGGGCGGACTGGGTCGCGCGCCGCAACGACACGTACGGGCTGGGCCGCACCCGCGAAGAGGTCGTCGCCGGGGTGCTGCGCACGGTCGCGGCGGCCGGGACGCGCCCGCTCGTCGTCGGCACCGGCGCGGACGCCGTCGAACTCGACGACACCCGGGTGCCGATGGTGGTGTTCATGAACCTCGCGGGCGACTCCGACGCCGATCGGGCAAGCCTCGCCGAGCTGGTGGCGACGCTCACCGAGGTCGCGGCCGGGCGGCCGGCCACCCCCTCGGACGGGACCACCGCCCTGCTGCGCTTCCTGTTCACCCCGCAGGGGTCGCAGGCCGGCAGCATCTCGCAGGCCATCCTGTGCGCGGACGGTACGGCGCCGCGCGATCCCGAGGACTACTGGCGCCGGATCGAGCGCGACCGCGCCCGGTACCCGCTGTCCGGCCCGCTGCTCGACAACATCTCCCCGTGCGCCTTCCAGGACGGCCCCCGCGAGGCGCCCACCGAGGTGAGCCGCGACGCCCGGGCGCTGATCCTCTCCGCCACCGGGGACCCGCGCACCCCCCACCGGGACGGCGTCACGCTGCACGGGCTGCTGCCCGGCTCGCGGCTGCTGACCCTGCGGGGCGCCAACCAGCACGGGCTGTACGGGACGTACGGGAACGCGTGCGTGGACGACACGGTCAACGCCTACCTGGCGTCCGGGCGCCTGCCGAAGGCCGACGTGACCTGCACCAAGGCGTAGCCGGGCGGCCGGGGGCGTCCCGGCCGGGGGCTGTCGCGCCTGTGGCCACGGGAGCCGTGGGAGGGGGCGGGCTCCGGCTGTTCCGGCACGGCCGCATCCTTCCGTTCGGGGGCGATCCCATCGGCCGGTGGGTCCAGTGGCCTTTGGTCGGGGGGCTGGTGGCCGCTCCCCGATCCCGGTGCCATCGGCGGGCTCCCGCGCTGCCGGGGCGCGGGAGTCCGGGCTCCGGCAGCGCGGCACTCCAGCGCGACGGGCCACCCGGGTGAACCGTCCGTTTGCGAGCCATCGTGACCGCCGGGAACTCGCACGCCGACCGGTACGCCCTCAGCGCGAGCGCGCCGATCAGCGGCGAACGGTGGTGGGCGTTCGCGACGAACACCGACACCACGGACCCCGGCACGCTGGAGGTCTTCGCGATCTGCGCGAAGGTCGTCCGCAATCCGACCCTCACCACTCCCTGACCTGTCTGCGGAACCGCTGAACAAGAGCGGCGGAAAGTCGGACGGTCAGGACGACTCTCGTACGGCGTGCGGCGCTGACGGGAGTGACGTCGAGGAGGGGTGCGGGCCGACACCGGTTGGCCGCACCCCTCCGTCGCGTCCCGGCGGGATGCCCGGTGTCGCGGGCCCGGCAAGATCGGCCGGGCAGGACCTAGGGCCCGTATTTGGTTGTGATCAATTTGCGTGATTCGCCTGCGTGGGCAGGCCCTGATCCGGTAGACCATGTTGCGTGACGCGAGCGCAACT